>NZ_DGNR01000014.1:0-286117 GCF_002389025.1 Kordiimonas sp. UBA4487 | reverse complement strand
AGTTTTTCAACGGAATAGGCCAAAAGCGGATGTTAGCGATAGTATCGCTGCAGATCGTCTTTATATTCCGCAACTGCGTTGGCTGCCAGCCCCACAGCTTCGCCGATTGCCACGAGGGCTGGCGCATCGCCTAGCTCAGGTGGAGAAGCCAGAAAACTGCCCAAAGATCCAGCCTTCCTGTCGCTGGTTGTGCGCCCGGCGTCAGAGACGACCGCAATGGGCATTGTCGAGTTGATGCCTGCGTCACGCATGGCAGCCAAAGTGACTTCAAGCCCGGCTTTGGCCATATAGAGAACAATGGTTCCGCCCTGCAGTAAGGCGTCCCAGTTTGCCTTGTCTGCCGGCAATGACTTGTTTGTGGCAGCTGTCATGAAGGTGGTGCGCCGGGCGACACCACGGTGGGTCAGGGGGAAGCCATATTCAGCTGCCGCGACCGAAGCTGCGGTCACACCGGGGATTACCGTTACCGGGATATCGGCTTCCTGAAGATGGAACAGTTCCTCGCCGCCCCGCCCGAAAATGAACGGGTCACCACATTTGAGGCGCACGACCTGCTTGCCCTGACGGGCGAAATTTTCCAGCGTTTTGTTGATGAAGTCCTGGGTGGTGGAATGTTTGCCGCATCTTTTGCCTACTGCCATGATCCGCGCATCGCGCCGGGCGTGGCGCAACAGGGCTGGGTCCAGCAGGGCGTCATGCAGGATGACATCGGCTTCTTCAAGCGCGCGCAGGCCCCTGAGGGTGATCATATCCGCGGCACCCGCCCCGGCGCCAACCAGCATAACATGGCCTGCCGGCGGCGCGGCCGTCATGGCCTGTTCGATCAGTGTGTCGGCGCTGCTCGCGGCAAGAGACCGAATGGCACTCATTGAGAACAGCGTGTTCCAGAAACTTTTCTGGCGCGCCGGGGACATGGTGGCCTGAACATGCGCGCGCATGTCCGCGGCCTTTTGGGCCAGGTCGCCGAGGGAAGCGGGCATTAGGCGGTCCAGCATCTGGCGGAGCGTGCGCGCCAGCGCAGGCGCCGCACCACCTGTTGAAATGGCTACCTGTATTGGCCCGCGCCTGACAACGGCGGGGGTGAAATAGTCGCAGGCGTCAGGCTGGTCGACGCTGTTGAGCAGGATGTTCCGTTTTTCGGCCTCACGGCGTAGGAGGGCGGTGCCGTCCGCATATTCGCCGCTGTCGATCGCCAGGGTGATGCCGCCGCAGTGATGGGGTGCCAGCGGCCCGGCTTCCAGCGCGATCCTGCCGGCCTTTGCCAGGTCTGTGACTTCTGGAAGGGGGGCGGGGTCAATCACCCTAATTTGGGCGCCGGTGTCCAGAAGTGGCGTCAGTTTCGCCAGTGCAATGGGGCCACCGCCCAGGATCAGGCAGGTGCGCCCTTTCAGTTTCAGTGAGACTGGAAACAGGGGTTCAGGCTGCATCGACTGCCTCCTTTTCTTTTTTTGGGGTGGGCAGTAAGGCTTTCAGTTCCGGGATGCAGGACCCGCACCCGGTACCGGCCGCCGTTGTTCGCCCGATGGCGTCCACGCTGCAGAGGCCCTGTGCCTTGACGGCCTCGGCAATTTGCTTGCGACCGACCTGATAGCAGGAACAAACGATGGGGCCTTTGTCGAACTGCATGCCCCGGCTGCGCCCGGCCAGCAGCAGTTGGCGGTCTCTGTCGTCAAGCGGGCCAGTGAACAAGGAGCTGAGCCAGTCGATATTCACGCCGCAAAGGTCCTCGCCCACGAACAAAAGGGTGTCCAGCTGTCCGCCGCGGATAAAGGCCAGCCGGAGGCTGCCAGTACCGGCATCCCCCATTTCAAGCCACTCATCCGCGCCCTCAAGCAGTGTGTCCTGCAGGGCCGCGATCTGAGCAAAGCTTTTGCCTGCCAGTCGGGTGAGCAGGCAGCTTTCGAGTTTTGTTCTGCTCCAATAGTCTGATGGAACAGTTAGGGCGGAACGGCTGAACAGCAACCCCTTCCAGGCCATCTGCAACGCCTGGACGCGAACTGGCGTTGCCTTGAAGGCAGGCTGGGCGGAATGGGGGTCCACAATCGGCGCGATCAGGCTGCCGGTGCGCGCATCTGCGGCACATTGGTCGTTCCAGTGCATGGGCAGGAACACTTCGCCGGGTGCCTGGTCAGTCGTGATCCGGGCGCGGACAGTGGCGCTGCCGCGATCATTCCTGACCGAGACGAAAGCTTTATCCGCGATAGCCAGCCGGGCGGCATCCCTGGGGTGGATGTCCAGCAATGGTTCGGCGCGGTGGCCGGTCAATTTATGGGCCAGGCCCGTGCGTGTCATGGTGTGCCACTGGTCGCGGTAGCGCCCGGTATTCAGCAAAAGGGTTCCGTCTGCACCCTTTTTCACGGGCTGCTGATGGCGCACGGCAATCATGCGTGCTTTTCGGTTCGGTGTTGGGAAGATGCCATCAGCAAACAGCCGTTTTTGGGGTGCCTCGGCTCCCTTGGGGAAGGGCCATTTTGTTGGCGCGAGTGTTTCATAGTCCACGCTGTTGATGTCTGCGAACGCCCCAAGGTCAAGCGGGCGGCTGCCACCATTCTCAAACGCAGTCAGCGCGGCATGCTCGCGGAAGATCTGCACCGGGTGCGTGTAAGGGAATGCTTCACCCCACCCCATGGCCTGGGCTACAGCGGTCATGATCTGCCAGTCGGCCCTGGCCTCACCCACCGGTGCCCTGAAGCCGCGCTGGCGGCTGATCGTGCGGTCGGAATTCGTAACGGTGCCGTCTTTTTCGGACCAGCCCTGCGCGGGCAGGCGAATGTGGGCATATTTCTGTGTGTCGGTGTCTGCCACGCAGTCTGACACGATAACGGTGGGGCAGCGGCTGAGCGCTTCGCGTACCTTGCATGCGTTCGGCATGCTGACGGCCGGGTTGGTGGCCATGATCCACACAGCCTTGATGCGGCCGTCATGGATGGCGTCGAACATATCCACGGCCCGGCGGCCCGGTTTTGTGGCCATGTTGGGGGCATCCCAGAAGCGGGCAACACGGTCGGTCGCCTCTGGCGTGAAATCCATGTGGGCCGCCAGCATGTTGGCAAGCCCACCCACTTCGCGGCCACCCATGGCGTTGGGTTGCCCGGTCATGGAGAAGGGACCCGTGCCCGGCCTGCCGATACGGCCGGTTGCCAGATGGCAGTTGACGATGGCATTGACGCGGTCCGTGCCGTCTTTTGCCTGGTTCACACCCATGGAATAAAGCGTGACGACCTTTTCCGTTTTGGCGAACAGGTCAAAGAATGCGTTGATTTCTTCTTCAATACCACGCTCTTGCGCGGCAACAGTCAGTTTTTCAAGGTCGGCTTTGGCCGCCTCAATGGCCTCATCATACCCGTCCACATGATTGTGCGTGTAGGCGGTGGGGGCAGCGCCGGTGGCATCAAGGTGTGCCAGTAGGCCACCGAACAAAAGCGTGTCGCCGCCCGGCATGATCGGGATATGCAGGTCTGCAATGTCGCAGGTTTCGGTACGGCGCGGGTCAATCACCACAATTTTGGTGCCGCGCTTTTCCTTGGCCGCTTTCAGGCGTTGGAACAGCACCGGGTGGCACCAGGCCAGGTTGGAGCCCGTGAGGACAACCAGGTCGGCCTCATCGAAGTCCGTATAGTCGCCGGGTACGATATCGGCGCCGAAGGCCCGCTTGTGGCCCGCAACCGCCGACGACATGCAAAGCCGGGAGTTGGTATCGATATTGCCGCTGCCGATAAAGCCTTTCATCAGCTTGTTGGCGACATAATAATCTTCGGTCAGCAACTGGCCGGACACATAGAAGGCAACGGCGTCTGGCCCAAACTCATCGATGGTGGCCTTGAGGCGGCTCGCGACCGCCTCAACGGCTGTGGGCCAGGGCACCTCAGAACCGTCAACGATGGGGGCCTTGAGGCGGCTTTCGCTGTCAAGGGTGTCCCCGAGCGCCAACCCTTTCGAGCATAGGCGCCCGGCGTTGGCTGGGTGTTCGGGGTCTCCCTTGATTTCCAGTCGGTCACCACCGATGACCGCCTGCACACCGCAGCCGACGCCGCAATAGGCGCAAGTTGTGGTGCGTGTGGTCATGCGGCGGCTCCTTCAAGAGCGGGCAGGGCGACATAAACCTTGCCGTCTTCACCAACGGTTACTTTAAGCGCGTGGGTGCAGCCTTCGTCTGCGCCCATGGCCTGGCCGGTCTTCAGGTCAATCACCCAATTGTGGAGCGGACATGTCACCGAATGGCCGTGCACGATGCCTTCCGACAGAGGGCCTTTCTTGTGCGGGCATTCGTTCCTGAGCGCGAAAACCGAGCCGTCAGACGTGCGGAACAGGGCCACTTCAAAGGCCGCGGTGGGCACGCGGCGCGCGCCTTTTTCCGGGATGTCGTCCAGGTGACAGACAAGGGTAGGGGAGGTGTCTTGTGCCATGGTCCTTACTCCACTGTCGCAAGTTGTTTGGGGGAGGGCAGCGCCTGAAATTCATGCGCATCCACGCCTTTTGCCCGTTCGGCCCAGGGGTCAACCTGTGCGCCTTCCTGGCTCTTGAGGAAGCGGTCCCTCAGCTCAAGGCGCTCTTCGTCTGAACGCATCAGGCGGTCCTGGACATACTCAAGGCCCACCCGTTCGATCCAGGGCGCTGTGCGTTCCAGATACCGCGCTTCTTCGCGGTACAACTGGACGAAGGCCATGGCATATTCGATCGCTTCCTCTTCGGTCGCGACCTTGGTGAGTAGGTCTGTGGCGCGCACGTGGATGCCGCCGTTGCCGCCCACGTGCAGCTCGTAGCCACTGTCGACGCACACGACCCCGAAGTCCTTGATGGTGGCTTCGGCACAGTTGCGCGGACAGCCGGAGACGGCCATCTTGAACTTGTGCGGCATCCAGCTGCCCCAGGTTTCTTCCTCAAGCTTTACGCCCAGGCCTGTACTGTCCTGCGTGCCGAACCGGCACCAGTCAGACCCCACGCAGGTTTTCACTGTACGCAGGCTTTTGCCGTAAGCGTGGCCGGAAACCATGCCGGCAGCACCCAGGTCTGCCCAGACGGCTGGAAGGTCGTCTTTCTTCACGCCGAACAGGTCGATCCGCTGGCCGCCGGTTACCTTGACGGTCGGGATGTCGAACTTGTCGACAACATCGGCGATGGCCCTGAGTTCCTTGGCTGATGTCAACCCACCCCACATGCGCGGCACGACAGAATAGGTGCCGTCCTTCTGGATGTTGGCGTGGACGCGTTCGTTGATGAAGCGCGAGCGCGCGTCATCCACATATTCGCCCGGCCATGCGCTCAGGAGATAATAGTTCACCGCAGGGCGGCAGCTTGAACAGCCATCAGGCGTTGTCCATTCCAGTGCCTGATAGAGGTCAGGGATGGTCTTCAGTTCCTTGGCCTTGATCAGGCGGCGGACATCGTCGTGCGGCAGGTGGGTACAGCCGCACATGGGCTTTGGCCCATCGTCTGCGACAAATTCGTCCCCCAGCGTGAAGCCGATCAATCGCTCCACAAGCCCCGTGCAGGAGCCGCAGGAAGCAGACGCCTTGGTACAGGTTTTCACCTCATCCAGTGATGTCAGGCCTTCGCCTTTGATCGCGCTTACGATATCTCCTTTCGAGACACCGTTGCAGCCGCAAATCTCTGCGTCATCGCTGAGGGCGGCCACTGCCTTAAAAGGGTCGGCGGCCTGGCCCTCCTCGAACCCCTGGCCGAAGATCATGGTTGACCGGACGTCTGAGATGTCCGCTTCGTCCTTGAGGAGCTGGAAGTACCAGGGGCCGTCGGCCGTGTCGCCATAGAGGACGGTGCCGATAACTTTGTTGTCACGAATGCAGACACGCTTGTAGACGCCGCGTGCCGCATCGCGGAAGACGATGTCTTCCACATCCTTGCCACCCTGGAAGTCGCCTGCAGAGAACAGGTCGATACCTGTGACCTTCAGTTTGGTCGACAGCACAGAGCCTGTGTAACCCGGGTTTTCAATGCCCGCCAGCTTGTCTGCCAGGACCTTGGCCATGTCCCAGATCGGGGCTACAAGGCCGTAGCAAAGCCCGCGGTGTTCGACGCATTCACCAACCGACAGGATATCCGGATCACTGGTGACCATATGGTCGTCCACCTGGATGCCGCGACCGGTCTCGATGCCGTGGGATTTCGCGAGCCATGTGTTGGGGCGAATGCCCACAGCCATAACAACAAGGTCGGCGTCGAAGGAGCGACCATCCTTGAGCTTCACGGCTTCGACGCGCTCTTCGCCCAGGATCTCGGCGGTGTCGGCGCCGGTCACAACATGGATGTCGCGCTGGCCCAGCTCGTTTTTCAAAAGGTTGCCTGCGGCGCTATCAAGCTGCCGTTCCATCAGGTGGTCGGCCAGGTGCAGCACAGTCACGCGCATGCCCAGGGTCGAAAGGCCGTAAGCAGCTTCAAGCCCCAAAAGACCGCCGCCGATGACAACCGCATTCTGCCGGGTTTTCGACGCGCTGATCATATGGTCCACATCGCCCATGTCGCGGAAGGTGATGACGCCTTCCTTGGTATGGCCAGGCACGGGGATGATGATGGGCTCCGAACCGGTGGCGAGCAGAAGCTTGTCATACTCAAGCTCGCGGCCGCGCCCTGAAATCACGGTCTTCTTGGCTGGGTTGATGCCGACAATGGGGTCGCCAGCCCGAAGCGTAATATTGTTGGCTTCATACCAGTCCCAATCATTGAGGATGATATCTTCAAAGGCTTTTTCACCCGCCAGCAGCGGCGAGAGCATGATGCGGTTATAATTAAGTCTGGGTTCCGAGCCAAAGACAGTGATGTCATACTTGTCTGGTGCCCGTTTGAGGAGTTCCTCAAGGGTGCGCATGCCGGCCATTCCATTACCGACAACTACTAATTTTTCCTTCATTTCTCTTCCCTAGAAAATGTGTTTGCCCTTTGGATAGCAAGGGGTGTGCCAGTTGTGCTAAATGTAAATAAATATAATGATAACAATGAGTTAGAAAGTTTCGTGAGTGGGAAGGGTCTCTTTGCGGGCTCAGAAAATGATCAATAAATAATCAATGGTTAAATATTATGCAGTAAATAGCAGTGGTTCTGACCCAATTTGAAAGCAGACTTCATCTAAGTTTTTGTTTTAATTGACTTAAATATTATGGTCACCGTTTGGCACATGCCTTGCTGATAGGGGCTGCGTACTCAAAACGCATTGCTCAAGTAAGGAACCCTCTCCATGTCCAATTCATCCTCGTCAGGGCTGAACTTATTGTCCTTCAGCGGTAAGACCAAGGTGCTCCACCTCACCTGGTTTGCTTTCTTTTTGTCCTTTGCTGTCTGGTTCAACCACGCCCCATTGATGGCGTCTATCCGGGATACGTTCGGCCTTTCGGACCAGGAGGTGAAAACCCTTTTGATCCTCAATGTGGCGCTGACGATCCCGGCGCGTATCGTCATTGGCATGCTGGTTGACCAGTTCGGTCCACGTCTCGTTTATGCACTTCTGCTGGTAATATCAGGTGTGCTGTGTCTGTTGTTTGCCACGGCCGACAGTTTCGAGACGCTGGCGCTTTTCCGTTTCCTGCTGGGTTTTGTTGGTGCCGGTTTCGTGATTGGTATCCGCTTGATCAGCGAATGGTTCCCGGCCAAGCAATTGGGTGTGGCCGAGGGCATCTATGGCGGCTGGGGTAACTTTGGTTCCGCGGCCGCGGCTCTTAGCTTGCCGTCAATTGCACTTCTGTTCGGTGGGCCTGAGGGCTGGCGCTACGCTGTGGGTCTGACGGGCGTGATTGCCATGGCCTATGCTTTCGTTTTCTACCGCTCTGTGCGCAACACGCCTAAAGGGTCTACCTACTTCAAGCCGAAGAAGGCTGGCGCGATGGAAGTGACCAGCTATGGTGATCTGGCGCTCTATATTTTCATGAAGGCGCCGCTTCTGGCAGCGCTGGCACTGCTGGCCTGGAAGCTGGGCCCAGCCAACCTGTCGGTCCTGAGCTTCGGGGTAACCACCGCCATCTATGCGGTGCTGGCAGGGCTTTATGCCTATCAGGTGTTTTACATCCTCAAGATCAACCTTCCTGCGCTCAAGAAGCCGATCGCGGACATTCACAAATATGAATTCCGGCAGGTGGCAGTACTGGACCTTGCCTATCTGGTGACCTTCGGTTCCGAACTGGCCGTTGTGTCCATGTTGCCGCTGTTTTTCATGGATACGTTCGAGATGTCGGCCGTGGCAGCCGGGGCCGTTGGCGCCAGCTTTGCCTTCATGAACCTGCTGGCCCGCCCTGTTGGGGGCCTGTTCAGCGACAAATTCGGGCGCAAGAAGATGCTGGTGCTTCTGCTTGGCGGTTTGTCGTTCGGCTATTTCGGCATGTCGCAGATTGATGCTACCTGGTTCTTGCCACTTGCCGTTGTCATGACCATGACCTGTTCGTTCTTCGTGCAGGCTGGTGAAGGCGCGGTGTTTGCTGCAGTCCCTCTGATCAAGCGACGCCTGACCGGTCAAATTGCTGGTATGGTTGGTGCCTATGGCAACATCGGCGGCGTGACATTTCTGACCGTGTTGTCATTTGTATCACCGCAGATCTTCTTTCTGGTGATTGCGGCGGCAGCGGTGCTGACCCTGGTTATCACCCAACTGTTCATGCGTGAGCCGGCTGGTACCATGGCAGAAGTGTTGCCGGATGGTACCGTGCAGATGATCGAAGTGGCCTAAATCACATGACGTCGGCAGGGATACAATTGATGCAAGAGCCGTTGAGCATCACGATCGGGCAATATAGCGACCAGGGCGCGAAGGATCGGAATGACGATTCCTACGGCGTGCTGGTGCCTGAAGGGGCGCTCCTGGATAACAAAGGCATTGCAGCTGCGATCGCGGATGGCCTGAGTGTGAGCCAGGCCGCGAAGGAGGCCAGCGAGACCTGTATCAAAAGCTTCCTTGCGGACTATTATGACGCGCCGGCCTCCTGGGCCGCAAGAACGGCTGCCAGTCGGGTCCTTTCAGCCACCAACCGGTGGCTGAACGGGCAAAGCCTGGCCCGGTTTGGCAGTGACCTGGATATGGCGAGTACCTTTTCTGGCCTTGTGCTGAAGGGGGGTACTGCCTTTATCTTTCACGTTGGTGACAGCCGGATCGCGCTATTGCGTGGCGGGGTGCTGGAACCACTTACACAGGCCCACAAGATCAGTTCGGAAGCAGGGCGTGAGTTCCTGTCCCGGGCCATGGGCGCTGGTACACATCTTGATGTGGATTACCGCACCCTGGCGCTGGAAACCGGGGACATTTTCTTTTTCTCAACTGACGGGCTGCACGACTATGTGTCGGACGACGAAGTGGCCCGATGTATCGAGGCCAGTGACGGGGACTTTGACAAAGCTGCGCAGGAATTGGTCGAGCAGGCGTTGGCAGAGGGAAGCCCGGATAACGTGACCTGCCAGATCATCTGCGTGGATGCAGTGGGCACAAGGGATGAGGACGCGTTCCACAAGACATTGACCGAACTGCCATTCCCGCCGGACCTGGAGGCTGGCATGCGACTGGATGGCTATCGGATCATTCGCGAATTGCATCTCAGCCCGCGCTCGCAGGTGTATCTGGCCGTTGATGACGAAACGGGTGATAAACTGGTTTTGAAAACGCCGTCCGTGAACTATCGCGACGATCCGGTGTTTCTCGAATGTTTTTCCCGTGAAGAATGGGTGGGGCAGACGGTTACCAGCCCCCATGTTGCGCGGACCATTGTGCCCAAGCGTCAACGCCAGTTCCTATATACACTGGTCGAATATGTCGAGGGTCAGACGCTGGGGCAGTGGATGGCTGATAACCCGTCACCGGAGCTGAATGCCGTTCGGGATATTGTTGACCAGATCATCGTTGGTGTACGGGCTTTGCACCGCAAGGAGATCATTCATCAGGACCTGAAACCCGACAATATTATGATTGACCGGGATGGCACAGTGAAGATCGTTGATTTCGGGAGTGTTCGTATTCTGGGCCTTGAAGAGGCTGCCCCGGAGTTCGCACCAGAGCACGCTATGGGTACCGTTGGCTATGTGGCGCCGGAGCTGGTGAATGGCAGTCGGGCCAACCAACAGTCCGATTTGTATGCCATAGCAGCCATCACCTATGAAATGCTGACAGGTGAATTACCGTACAGGCGGGGATTTCAGTCAGCTCGCCAGGTCAAGAAAGCGGCATATCAGTCACTTCGGCAGGTGCGCCCTGATGTGCCAACATGGGTAGATGGTGCTCTTGAAAAGGCGGTCTCGAAAGATCCAGCGACCCGTCAAGCAGCGCTGTCGGAGCTTGCCGTCGACCTGCGGAAAGCAAACGTTAATTTCACCAGTACAGATCGTCCCTTCATTGAAAAGAACCCCATTGCCTTCTGGCAGACAGTTTCCTGTCTCCTCTTTTTAGCCCTTCTGCTCGCCTTGTGGACCCGCTAGGGGCCTGCAACAGCAGCAGAATTCATACCCCGCCCGGAGAAAGCTTTATGGCCAGGCCATTTACATTCACAGCAATTAGTATTTTCGCATTATTCGCTACAGGTGCCGCCGAGGCCCAGAATATCATTGCCGACGGTAAAGCGGGCCTTGACCTGCGCTACCGGCTGGAACTTGTTGACCAGGACGGTTTTGGCAAGAACGCCACGGCTTCAACGCTGCTGACCAAAATGTGGTATAAAACCGGCGACCTGAAGGGCTTCAGTGCCTATGTGGAAGCCACAAACACCACAGTCGTTGGCAAGGAAACCTACAATAATACCGTAAACGGCAACATCACCCGCCCGGTGGTGGCCGACCCGGACATCACGGAACTCAACCAGGCCTACCTGATGTTCAAGCAGGAATTCGTAACCGTGAAGGCCGGGCGCCAGGGCATCAACCTTGATAATCAGCGCTTCATCGGCACCGTGGGCTTTCGCCAGAACGACCAGACCTATGATGGCGTGCTGGCCAGCTTCTCAGCAGGCAAGGACCTGACGGCGTCCTATGGCTATATCTGGAATGTGAACCGGATTTTCGGCAACGACCACCCCGCGGGCGACTTTGATACCAATACCCAGATTTTCAATGTGAGCTATTCGGGCCTATCGTTCGGCAAGCTCACAGCCTATGGCTATCTGCTGGATATGAACGACACGGGCGCGTTTGGCCTTTCCAGCAGCACATTGGGCATCCGCTTTGCCGGAGGCACCAAGGTGACGGACAAGCTCAAGCTTGGCTATGAGCTCGAATACGCCAGCCAGTCTGACTATAAGGACAATCCGGCGGACTATACGGCGGACTACTGGGGCGCCAGCCTGAGCGCATCATCAAGCGGTTTCACTGCGCAGCTGGGCTATGAACTGCTGGGCAGCGACGATGGCATCAGTTTCAAGACACCTTTGGCCACGCTGCACAAATTCAATGGCTGGGCCGACAAGTTCCTGGCCACGCCGGGCGCCGGGCTTGAGGACGCTTATGCCTCCGTCGCCTACAAGGTTGGTGGGGAAGGGCCCCTGAAGGGCATGCTCCTCAAGGCCGTGTATCATGATTTCTCAAGCGACGTTGGGGATACATCCTACGGCAGCGAGATCGACCTTCTGGTGTCGAAGAAGATCAACAAGTATCTGACGGCAAGCGTGAAGGCGGCCTTTTATAACGCCGACGGCTTTGGGGCAGATACCGACAAAATCTGGCTGACACTCGCAGCTAAATTCTAAAAATATGTCGCCCCGGTCTGTCCCATATCTGGCCGGGGCAGCAATCTGATCAGGTGTCGCCGACCGTCGGTGTGTCGTCATCCTCAAGCTTGAAGAGCTCTTCTACCGGCACAGCAAAATATTTTGCGATCTTGAGGGCGATGATGGTGGACGGCACGAAACGCCCCACCTCGATGGTACTGATGGTTTTCCGGGTGACGCCAATCTTTTCTGCCAGGTCGGCCTGGCTCATGCGGTGTTCGGCCCGGTATACACGAATGCGGTTGGTCAGGCTGGTCATGCCCGGTCCTCCCCGAAATCATCATCGTCGCCGGTGTCGCGGCTCAGCACAAAGAAGCTAACGCTAAAGACATAAAGCGAGACCATCAGCGCAATGCCGATGAAGAAGGCGGGAGGCTGGTCGGTGAAGATTTTGTCGGACAACACCTGAAGGGCAAGGAGCACCACAAAGGTGATGCTGAAAGCCAGGGTCGAGGCCCGGGCAAGCATGTCCTTGACGAAACTTTCGGGCTCATCGCAGCCGGGGCGGGGTTTGATGGCGCCGATGCGCTTCAGGGACCAGACGGCGGGCGCCACGATCAGGATCACCAGAAGCCCAATCGGTTTCTGGATGATGTTCAGCGTTTCGGCCAGGTCCGCAGACACCAGAAATTCCGCTGTGCCAATGGTGTAGGAAACCGCCAGCAGAAACGTGCCTATCGCGGTTCGCTGCATGAATTTTTCAAGGGTTTGTGCGGCTGACTGCTGTGGTGCCATTTGGCTGCTCCTGTAAAGGAAGGGTTTCTGGATGAAACCTTTAGGTTACAACTACGGAGCAACTGCCCGTAAGTCAAGCGCGATGGGGTGCAGGGGGGAGCTGGCACAAGCTACTAGAGTGGGCTTGCAAAAATGGTCGTGCATGCCACATTGGGGCAAAAGCCAATAACAACGAGTTGGTCGTGTAATCGTGACTGGCACTGGTGGTCTCTTTTAAGGCATAAGGCCGCTGAATATGCGTTGATGGCACAGGCGATAGTCCCCTCAAGGAGAGATATGTGGTGAGTAAGCAGGAACAATATGAACTGGTTGTCGAGCAGGTGCGCGCCGTACTTGAGGGCGAAACCAATGTGACCGCAAAGATGGCAACGGTGGCCTGTCTGCTCGCCGGCGCGTTCCCCGAGACATACTTCTGGACCGGCTTTTATGTTGTGGACCCGGAAAAGGACAGGGAGCTGATTGTGGGCCCTTACCAGGGCACGCTTGGGTGCCTTCGCATTCCGTTTGGCAAAGGCGTTTGTGGTGCGGCGGCTGCCACGGGTGAAACCCAGGTGGTGGCAGATGTGCATGCCTTCCCCGGCCACATCGCCTGCGACAGCCGCTCCAATTCGGAAATCGTTGTGCCGGTCTGGAACAAGGCAGGCGAGCTGATTGCGGTGCTGGATGTTGATTCGACCCAACACGGCTCATTCGACGAGACCGACAAACAGTATCTCGAAGGCCTGATGGCTGACATCTTTGCCGCCTGATTAACCAGACAAGGGAGACGAATGGCGTGAAATATCTTCACACAATGGTCCGGGTGACGGACCTCGACGAATCGATGGATTTCTACTGCAATAAACTGGGTCTCATTGAGGTCGGGCGCAAGGAAGTGCCTGCCGGTCGCTTTACGCTTGTATTTCTGGCAGCGCCCGGTGACGAAGACGCACAGGTAGAGCTGACCTACAATTGGGACCCGGAAGAGTATGGCTCTGGCCGCAATTTTGGCCATTTAGCCTATGCGGTTGATGATATTTATGATATCTGTCAAAGGCTTATGGATAAGGGTGTGACCATTAACCGGCCGCCGCGTGATGGCAGAATGGCATTCGTGCGCAGCCCGGACAATATTTCCATCGAGCTTCTGCAAAAGGGGGATGCTCTCCCATCGCGCGAGCCATGGAGCAGTATGCCGAATACAGGCGAGTGGTAATAAAGCCAAAGATACCCCAAATTAAGGACAAATTTTCGGGGTGTTAACCAAGTCTTTATTGTTCCACGCCTCAATAGTGGTCTTAGGGGTCGCGTAAGGGGATAATCTTTGCAGCTTCACTGGTCTGACAGGATTTCATTCAAGCTGGCACGAACGGCGGTGATCATTGCGTTCGCCGTGGGTCTGGTTTTATCGGCTGGGCAAGTGTATCTCGATTACCTTGAAGAAGGCGGCATTCTTGACCAGAAAGTGAACAAGAGCTTGCAGGTGGCCGAAAAAGCGGCCACCCGTGCGGTGCTTATCCTGGACAGCGACCTGGCGCAGGAAGTGGTCTCGGGCCTCATGGAATATGAGTATGTGGCCGAGGCAGCCATCCTTGACGACCACGGCTCCATCCTTGCGGGCGACCAGGCAGACACCACCAACTTCGGCCCCGCCAGTGTGAACTATGCGCGCTTCTTTATCGACGATGTGAAAACCTATATTTTCCCGCTGGACCTGCCGGATACCATGGCCGAACGGCCGGGCAGCCTGCGCGTGGTAATTGACCGGGCCGTCGGCCTGCAGCCCTTCTTCTCGCGGGCGGTGACCACCTTCCTGTCGGGGTTCGTGCGGAACCTCCTATTGGTAATGCTGCTCTATTTCGCGTTCCACCAGGGCCTGACGAAACCGCTGGCGCAGATTGTGGAAAAGATTTCTTCCATCAGCCCTGAGCACCCGGGCGAGCAACGGATCGGCGTGCACAAGCGCCACAAGAAAGACGAACTGGGCCTGTTGGCTGGCCAGATCAACCTGGCGTTCGACGCCGTGCAGGTGCTGCTGGATAACCTTCGGTCTACCAACAAGGCGCTCTCGTCATCCGAGGAAGCGCTGAGGAAACGGTCGTGGGAGCTTGAGCAGGAAGTCGAGCGCACCAAGAAAACCTCGATGGAACTTATTGTCACCAAGGAGCAGGCAGAGGCCGCGAACCGCGCCAAGTCTGTGTTTCTTGCGAACGTCAGCCACGAGCTTCGGACACCGCTGAACGCTATCATTGGTTTCTCATCCATCATGGCCGACCAGATGTTCGGCCCGATCGGGCATGAAAAATACCGTGAATATCTGCAGGATATCCGCTCGTCCTCCGAACATCTTTCTGACGTGCTTGGCGAAGTGCTTGATCTGGCCAAGATCGAAGCTGGCCAGTTCAAGATGGAAGAGGAAGATGTGGATATGAACAAGCTCTTCCACGAAAGCCATGCGCTGGTGACCGGTCAGGCACAACAGAAGGGCTTCAAGATTGTTATGGAAGTGCCAGACGGCCTGCCACAGGTGTATGGCGACCGACTGCGCATCAAACAGTCTGTGCTGAACCTGCTGTCGAACGCAGTGAAGTTTACGCCTGAAGGCCGCGGCCATGTGACGCTCAAATCCTGGATGGATGACGAAGGCCGGATGGCCATCAAGGTGTCTGACCACGGCATCGGCATCCCGGAAGAAGAGCAAGAGCTTGTCTTCTCGCCCTTCATGCGCTCAGCCTCAGCGCTCAGCCGGTCTCATGAAGGCACAGGTCTCGGTCTGTCGCTTGTGAAGGCCTTCATCGACATGCATGGCGGTGATATCGAGCTTGAGAGCAAGGTAGACAAGGGCACAAGCTTCACCATCTTCATTCCGGCTAAACGGGTGCTTGTGGCGGACGCGGAAGAAGCTTCTGAGCCAGCAGCTGACAAGTCGGCCTGATCCAAAGGGAAACTCCATGAAACCGTTACTGATGGCTGCCCTGATGCTGGGCTTTAGCCTGCCAGCGACCGCAAGCGATGGCCCTGCCCATGTTGTCACCAAGCTGTTTGACGGCATGCGCGCGGGCGACGGGGATGCTATTCGCGCGCTTGTGGTGCCGGGCGCGAAGCTTGACCGGCTGAAGAAAGACGGCACCCTGCACCAGGGCACCTTCGAGAAATGGGCAGGCTGGGTTGATACCCTGAAGCCGGGCCAAGCGGACGAACAGGTCTTCGGTGTCCGGGTGCTGCAGGCGTCAGATGACCTGGCGACTGTATGGGCGCCCTTCCAAGTCTTGTTCGACGGCGAGTTGGTTGGGTGTGGGGTGAATCAGATCACATTGGCGCGCGCGGCCACTGGCTGGCGCATCCTGTACGGCATCGACCAGCCGACGAGTGAAGACTGCGTTAGGTTTCGTGAGAGAATAGAGGCTGGTCAAACCAATATTCGGTGAACACCAGCGCGTGGGTCAACTCCCCGTCTTCTGAGACAGGGGCAATCAGGCTTTCTGCATTCTTGTTTTCCTTGCCGAACACCTGTGACTGGGTGCGAAAAGGACGGCGGTGTTCAATCAGATACTGGGCGGTGATGCGCCAGCGTTCGAACAGTTCACCGGGCAGGGTATCCTTGCCGGTGCGCCCTGAAATCTCCTGGATATTATCAGCAATATGGCTTGCCAGTACACGGGCGTGATAGTCCTGAACCTGGCCGTCTTCTATTACCAGTTCAAACAGCGATGCATGTCGGATGAAAGATGCCAGCTTGGGGCCGGACACATCGCTGCGCGGCACCATGCCATCAGCAGCCAGGTGTTCCAAAACCCACTGATAGGCTTCGGCAAGGATTGGGCGGGAGAGATCCGCACACTCGCCAAATATGACATCCTGAACCTGTCGCATAGTGTTCCAATTTAGACGCCCCCAAAGGCGGCGCTCAGACTAGCATGAAGTTGCCAGCGTGCAAGCCGGTGATTGCAATAATTGCCACATTGGGAAGCTTATTTGGGTGGCAGGGAAAGCGAAAAACTGAGACAGCGATTGACCCAGGCCTCAAGGGCTGTTGTGTCTGCTGTCCCGTCCGGCTGAACATAGATCATGCCTTTCATCGGTTTGCCGGTGAAATCCATGGGGCGTGCATGGGGGTCCTTGAGGGCGTCTTCGTACGCTTCGGGGCCGACACGGGCCATCAGCCGGGTGTCAACGATGCCGCAACACATGTGTCCGGCTACCATGAAGCACAGCCCACCGAACATCTTCTTCTCAACCACTTCCGGAAGGCCGTCCAGTACATGCCTGACGCGCCCAGCCAACTGTTCATCATAGGCCATGAAGTGTTCCTCCCTTCGTCATTAGTCCACCCTAAACAGGAAAATAAAAAGGCGGAACCACCTTTAATGGATCCGCCTTTGAATTGTCTGTGAGCCCACTAATCAGGCGGCGTCGAGCGCCTGGGCCAGGTCTGCGATCAGGTCGTCGGCATTTTCAACGCCAACGGAAATCCGCAGCATGCTTTCGGTGATGCCCAGGCGAACCTTCACGTCGTCCGGCACGTCCGCATGGGTCATGGCAAATGGGTGTTCCATCAGGCTTTCGGTGCCGCCCAGGCTGACCGCCAACTTGATGATCTGCAGCGCATCCAATACCCGGAAGGCTGCCGCCTCATCGCCGTCGATGTCGAACGCGAAGGTGGAGCCAGCCGCACCGCCGCACTGGTCGCGGAAGATATGGTAGCTGGGGTGGTCTTCCTTCAGGAAGCCCAGATAGTGGACCTTTTTCACCTTAGGATGGTCACGCAGGTAAACCGCAATCTGTTTGGCGTTCTCTGCCGCCGCAGTCATGCGCAACTTCAGCGTTTCAAGCGATCGCAACAAAAGCCAGCCGGTATGCGGGTCACACATGGTGCCCAGGATGGTACGGAAACCCATCACCGGTCCCATCACATCCATGTTGCCGATGGCCGCACCGGCCACAACGTCGGAATGGCCGCCAACATATTTTGTCAGGCTGTAGATCACGATGTCCGCGCCGTGCTCCAGCGGGCTCTGCCACACAGGGCCCAGGAAGGTGTTGTCTGTCATGATCACAGGGCGGTGGCCGGTGTCTTCGCCCAGCTTGTCCGCGAGGTCGCGGCAGGTGTGTAGGTCAATCAGGCCGTTCGTCGGGTTCGCCGGTGTTTCGGTATAGATCACTGCCACGCGGCCCAGTTTCTTGGCTTCCTCGATTGCGGGTGCCAGCGTCGGCTTGTCGCCGCCAGCTTCGAATTCCACCGATTTGATGCCGAACTCAGGCAGGATGTTACGGATCAGGAATTCGGTGCCACCATAGATGGGCGCGGAATAGACAATCACATCACCCGGGCGCAGGTAGGCCCACAGGCAGGTGGAAATCGCAGCCATGCCCGAGGAGAAGGTCAGGCCTTTTTCCGCGTCTTCCCAAAGGGCCAGGCGGTCCTCAAGAACTTCAAGGTCCGGGTTGTTGATGCGGGAATAAATCAGGCCCGGTTCTTCACCTTCTGCCGCCTGGCGCTTGCCGTAGGCCAGTTCGAAAAACTCTTTGCCGTGCTTGGCGCTTTCAAACACGAATGTGGAGGTCATGAACACTGGTGGCTTCAGGGAGCCCTCGGAAAGCGCGGGGTCATAGCCATAGCCCATCATCTGTGTTTCCGGGCTCAGCTTGTGATTGCCGATCATTTTTTTGCGGTAGTTTTTCCGGCTTGCGGTCATTGGGGCGTCCTTCATCAAATTATTCTTGTGCGTCTGACGACAATTTCTTTGGCGTCTTTGTCTGCGAAAAAGGACGAATGTGCAACCAGATTTTGGAATGGCGGCCATTAAATTCGCAAGGCTGGCTGCGGCTTTGGGGATTTTAATGAAAATAAGGCGCCCGCCGCAAAATGCCGACATCATCCGATCACAATTACCCGGCATTCATGAAGGGTAACCTGTTTGGGTGCATACCGGGGAGTTGAGAAGATGCGGCAGCTTTGGACAGCAATGGGGCGATTTTTTCAGATGCTTTTCGGGCGGTCGTCCAAGGACCCGTTCCTTGACATGGCGATACGGTCGCAGTCGGGGAAGCCCAGAAGAGCCGATGCTGCCCTGAAGCAAGCTGACCCACCCATTTTTCCTGAGTTCACCGACAAGCTGATTCTCGACTTCCGCAAGAATCGCGCATGGTATCAGGACCGCAGCCATACCGATCATGCTTGGCGTCATAGTGGCGGCAAAACAGGTCTGGTTGTGCCCACAAGTGTGGAAGCGCTTGTGGCCTGCGGCCCGGAATTGCTGGCCGACCTTCAGGCCAAAGGCTTCACCGGCTGTTTGCATTTCCATGTCCTGAATGCAGAGGGCAAAACCCTGCGCCTGTGCCGTGAATTGGACCGCTGGGAGAAGCGGATTGGCCTGCCGTGTGACATCACGTTTGAAAGCAACGCCAGCGCCGTGCTGAGCGAAGCTCACTGGAACGCCGTTCTGGCTGTCACCGGTTTCGTACACATGGAAGCTTACCTGAAACGGTATGACAGCCTATGGCTGGCGCCGCCGCTGACAGACACGCTTTCCTTGCCCAATTGGCAAAATAAAACACCGATCGAGGTTGCGGGCGCCGGCACGGACCAGATGTTTATCAAAGTTGAACAAGGCTCGCTCGGTTCACGGTTCACGGAGCTTTTGAAGGCCTATATTCTGGCGGCGATGGCTGCGAATTTACCGGCCCGTCCCCCGGTTGGGTTGGGGCCGCATGCTGTTAAGCTGTGCGCCGACCGGTTGCGCCGCAGCACCATCAGGGCGGGGGCGGGCAGGGCCCGGCGGCCTTCACCCAACAATGCGCCTGCCATCCCGCGCCCGTCGCACGCCTCCCATGTGGACACTAGGCAGGCGTGATCGGCTGTAGTAAAGCTGCCTCCAGAAGGCAACTTACAGCAAGATCACGTGGGGGCATTTCATGGAGCCTGTGGCAACAGGACAGATATCCGTTTTGAAACAGCAACTGACAGGCATTGCTGCGGGCCTATCGGCGGCTGATGCCCTGCGGGTGCTGCATGACGCCGAAATCGGCGCGCAGGAAGCCTATGACTGGCCCTGGCAGTGCTGGCCTGCTTATGTGGCAGAGACGCCAGCGTTGGCGGATGAAGTTGCCAGGATTTTCGAGCAAGCCGACACGACGCGTTTGAACGAATTTGAACTTGGCATTTTTCGCCATGCACAAGGTCTAAGGCGCGCAGATCCGGACCTGCAGGCTCTGGGGAATTTCCTGGGAAATCCGGGCTTTGTGCTTGGGCAGATCGGCACGTTGGCCCCCGCCTTCCTGGTTGAGCTGGCGCAAATGGCATTTGCCGAGAAGCGCTGGCGTATTGTTGCAGCTGCGGCGGGAAAGCTTCTGAGGGAGCGCCCGTGGGCGGAGCAAAGCCCGCAGATGGCGCGGCTGCTGGACCTTTTGTTCGAGATGCTGTTTTTCGCCACCTACCGACCCGCGATGCCGCTTTATATTCGCGACCCCAGCGTGCTGCTGGGGCAGTTGGATGCGCTTGCCGCCGCGCCGCACCTCCAGGATATTCTCTCGCGTGACGGCATAACCGCATATGTGTTTCGCGCCGGGCGGCTGGCGCTTGAAGGCAAGCTGGATGAAGCCCTGCCGCTTTATACCAAAGCCAACAACAAGCGGGGCTTTTCCACTCCTGTGATCCGGCAGTATCAGACGGTTCTGGAAACCGGTGCCATAGAGGGGGATGAGGCTGCGGCCCTTGAAAGTTGGTACGCCGCCACATCCCATGTCCGGCATGTGTTCCGGCACGAGGGGGCCAAGCATGCGCTTCTGGTCGGCTGTAACCAGCATTATTTTGATCTCTATGCAGCCCTGTATCTTGAAAGTGTTGGTGTGATGAGCCCAGGGGCGCTGGTGCATCTTCATATTTTGAATGGCGACATGGCACCTGCGGACCTTGAAGCGCAATTGGACGCGTGGGAGGCAGCTTATGGTGTGCAGCTCAACTATAGCCTTGAGGCGAATGAGATTGCGGCCAGCCAGCCGGAGTATGTGCCCGCCATCAGCGCCTGCGCGCGGTATCTCTCGCTGCCTGATTTCCTGGATGCTTACGATACTGTCACCATTACTGATATTGACGGCTGGGTTGATGCGCCGCTCTCAAGCATGACGGTGGACGAAGGCGATATCCGCATCAGCAGCTGGATCTGGCGCAAAGGTGGTGGCTATTGGCGGCTGCCCTGGAGCAATTTGGCGGCCGGGCTTTTGTCGGTCAAGGCAAACGAAGCGGGATGTGCTTTCGCGCGCCGGGTGCGGCATTATCTCATAAATGTGACCCGTACCAATGTGGCGCTTGGGCGCCAACTGTTTTACATGGATCAGGTCGCGCTATTCCTGACACTCAGACAGATGGCTGACGCGGGGGATATTCACGTCGGCTTTCTGCGGGGCGGGTTTGAGCAAAGCGAGGAGCAGCGCTTCGGGGTGCGTCACGAGGGCAAGCGTCAGGCCATGGTCAAAAAGATTGAAGAACTGCGCCAGCAGGTGAGTACCAACTAGCGCCTGAAGGCGGTCAGCGAAGGACAGTGTGTGGATCAGTACCGGAACGTGATTTTGTTGGCTATGGCGCAAGCCTGTTTCCTGGCCACCAGCATGACAATGGTGACCTTCGCAGGGCTGGCGGGGATTGCGTCCGCGCCCGACCCGAAGTTCGCCACCCTTCCGGTGACGCTGGCGATCATCTCAACTGCGCTGACCACCGCGCCCATGTCCATGATCATGCAGCGCACATCGCGCCGCTTCGGCTTCCGCTTGGGCGCTACCATCGGGCTTATGTCTGCGCTGATGATGGCCTATGCGGTCCTCAGCGCCAGTTTTATCCTGCTGTGCGTGGGTGCGCTGATGGTTGGGCCTTTCCAGTCCAGCGCGCAATATTACCGCTTCGCGGCCGCGGAAAGCGTGCCGCCCGCTATGTCGCCAAGGGCGATTTCGCTCGTCCTCATTGGTGGGCTGGTGGCGTCTTTCTTCGTGCCAACCCTGTGGCGCTTCTTCGGTGGCCTGTTCGAGGGTGTCGACTATCTGGGCGCCTTCATTTTCGCAGCTGTTGCCATAGGCTGTGTGTTTGTGCCTGTGGCCTTCCTGCGGCCACTGGATGAAGCCTTTCATGTGGACGATGGCGAAGGGGTGCCCGCGGATGCCCGCCTGATGAGTGCCATTGTGCGCCAGCCTGGGTTTATCGTGGCGGTGATCAATGCGGCGCTTGGCTACGCGATGATGAGCTTCGTGATGACGGCAACACCGCTCGCCATGGAGATTTGCAGGATTGGCGAGGCAAGCCCGGAGGTCATCCAGCAGCATGTGATTGCCATGTTCCTGCCCAGCTTGTTCAGCGGTTTCCTGATCCAGCGCTTCGGCCTGTTCCCGATCCTTGTGGTGGGGCATATGGCTTTTGCCGTGGCCTTCATGACGGCCCTGTCCGGGATTGAAGTGATGCATTTTTCCGTGGCGCTGATAGCCCTCGGACTTGGCTGGAACCTCTGTTTTGTTGGCGGTACCACACTGCTTACCCGCGTGCATACCCAGGCCGAGAAGGGCAGGGTGCAGGGTTTGAATGAATTTCTGGTTTTCTCCACCACCGGGGTTGCGTCCTTCGCCGCGGGCCTTATCTTGAACCTCTATGGCTGGCAGACCGTGAACCAGGCCGCCTTCGTCATGCTTGTGATCGCTTCCAGCATCACACTCGTATGGGGTTTGGCCGGGCGGGTACGCAAGGTTCGCGGGCCACAGCCATAAGTATTTGTTTCAGGGAGCAGTAAATGATCATCGTTCTTTCACCGGCCAAGAAGCTTGATTTCGAAAGCGAAAACCTGGCGTCTGACGCCGGCACGCCGACATTGATGGCCGAAGCTGAAGAGCTCGCGGGCTATGCCAAGAAGTTGAAGGCGCATGACCTGAAGGCGATGATGGGCATTTCCGATAATCTGGCGGACCTGAATGTGGCGCGCTTCAAAGCGTTCGAGACGCCCTTCACTCCTGCCAATGCCCGCCCGGCGCTGGATGCTTTCCAGGGCGATGTTTATGTGGGGCTTGATGCGAAATCGCTCAGTGAAGACGACCGCGCGTTCGCGAATGATCATGTGCGCATTCTGTCGGGCCTGTATGGCGTTCTGAAGCCCTTGGACCTGATGCAGGCTTACCGGCTGGAGATGGGCACCAAGTTCAAGAACAAAAAGGGCCCGAACCTCTACAGCTTCTGGGACACCAAGATTGCCGAAGCGCTGAATGAAGACCTTGATGGCAAAGACGACGTGCTGATCAACCTGGCTTCGAACGAGTATTTCAAGGCGGTGAAGCAGAAGGCGCTCAAGGCCCGGGTGATCACGCCTGTGTTCAAGGAAATCAAGGAAGGCCGCGCGCGCGTGGTTTCCTTCATGGCCAAGAAGGCGCGGGGCATGATGACCCGCTTTGTCATCGATAACCGGTTGACCAACCCTGAAGATCTGAAGAAATTCACCGTCGGCGGTTACCAGTATGACGCTACTGCTTCGACGGACGACCAGTGGGTCTTTTCACGCCCACAACCGTGACGGTAGCTTTGTTGTCTTGCGGACAAAAAGAAGCTGCAATCTGCGCTGTCTTGTTATAACGTCCCGCAAGTGATCTGGCTTGGGGGGTAAGCATGAACAATAAAGGTCTTCTTTTCGGAGCGGCATTGGCCCTGGTTGCGTTACCGGTTTTTGTTGCGCTGTCCGAGCTGCCTGAGCCTGCACCTGTCACCAAGGAAACACGCGACAGTTACCGCGCCAAGATCGCCATTGAAGGCCTTTTTGCGGGGCGGGGCACAGCGGGTGAGCAGGCAGGTATGCCGCTGGTATGGTTCAAGTTGCGGAATAATGGCCAGCGCACAGTGACCGAAGTGCGCGTTCATGTGAATTTTCTGAACGAACACGGCGATATTGTGCATGAGGCCGATTTTTACCCCGTGCATGAAGACGATTATGGCATCGACCGGAACAACAAGCCATTGGGACCAGGTGATGTGTGGCAGATGTCGAACATCCGCTACTATATGCCCCAGGGGGTGCCGCACACCTGGAAGCCTGGTGCTGTGACCGCCCATGTGGAAAGTGTTCGCCTAAAGGAATAGCTATTTAAGGAATAGCCATTTTGAGTGAGCCACCAGCGGTCAAGGGCAGTCCTGATAAACAATAGTTGTTTAGACAGCAGCGCCCGCATCGTTATAATCCCCGTTCGCGACAAACGGATTTGTTAGGGGATTTCCAATGGACTTCAAATTGAATGGCCAGACCGTCTCATTCGACGGTGACGGCGAGATGCCGCTGCTGTGGTATCTGCGCGACCTGGCGGGCATGACAGGCACCAAGTTCGGCTGCGGTGCCGGGCTCTGCGGCGCCTGCACTGTGCATGTGGACGGTACCGCGACCCGCTCGTGCCAGACCTGGATGGAAGACGTTGAAGGTGCTGAGGTCACAACCATCGAAGGCCTCGGCGACGGCGATACACTTCATGCGCTGCAGATCGCCTGGGCCGAAAATGACGTACCCCAGTGCGGTTATTGCCAGTCTGGCCAGATCATGCAGGCTGCGTCCCTGTTGAAGGACAACCCCAACCCGACGGACGCCGACATTGATCAAGCCATGTACGGCAACATCTGTCGTTGCGGCACCTATCAGCGGATCAAGAAAGCCATCCGCGACGTGGCGTCGGGCAAAGTCAAGGGAGGCCAGCTATGAGTTTCGATCTCCAGAATCTATCCCGGCGGGGTGCGCTGAAAACCATGGGCGTTGCCTCTGGTCTTGTGATTGCGGCACCGATCCTGGCCAAAGGTGTGCGTGCTGAAGTCATGGGCAAGGCCGGGCAGCTTTCCAACTCGGCTTATCTGTCTATTGACCCTGACGGCACTGTCCACCTGTTTATCCACCGCGTGGAAATGGGCCAAGGCAGCCGGACAGGCTTGCCGCAGATCATCGCAGATGAGCTGGAAGCCGATTGGTCGCGGCTGGTGTTTGAACCTGCATACGGTGATAAGAAATTCGGTGACCAGAATACAGATGGGTCTACGTCCATCCGCCTCTTCTATGATGCCTACCGGGCTGCTGGTGCCGGTGCACGCCAGATGCTGGAAGCAGCCGCCGCTGCCCATTGGGGAGTGGCCGAAAGCGACGTGGAAGCCAAAAACCACCGTGTTCACAACAAGGTAACAGGCGAATCCGAAGATTATAGCGCTTTCGTCGAGGCTGCATCAGAGCTGCAGCCTCCAAGTGCTGACGCCCTGAAGCTCAAGTCCAAACCGGACTGGAAGCTGATCGGCAAGCCTGTACGCAATATCTATATGAAAGATATCGTGACGGGTTCCAGCATGTTCGGTCAGGACGTGCGGCGCGAGGGTATGCTGTTTGCAGTGGCGGCCCGCCCGCCCGTGGTTGGCGGCAAGGTCAAAAGCTATGACAAGGATGCCGCCATGGCCGTCAAAGGCGTTGTGGATGTGGTGGAATTGCCCGCATTCGACAAGCCTATCGCCTTCCGCCCGCTCGGCGGTGTGGCTGTGCTGGCCACCAACACCTTTGCTGCCATGAAGGGGCGCGACGCCTTGAACATCCAGTTCGAGGACGGCGATAATGCATCTTACAACACCGAGGCCTATGAACAGACGCTGTGGCAATCGGTGGATGGGGAAGACGACACCCGCCTGAGCCGTGGCAATGTGGATACGGCGCTTGCCGAGGCTGCGAAAATCGTTGAGGCCGACTATTTCGTGCCCAACCTGCACCATATGACCATGGAGCCGCCCGCCGCGACGGCGGAGTGGGACGGCGATACGCTGCGTATATGGACATCCTGTCAGGACCCGCAATCCGTGCAGGCCACGGTGGCGCCATATGTGGGCAAGAAGCCGGAAGAGGTTTATGTGGAAGCCACGCTTCTGGGCGGGGCGTTTGGCCGGAAATCCAAGCCTGACTTTGCTGCGGAGGCCGCCATTCTGGCCACACACGCCAAAAAGCCTGTGAAAATGGTCTGGACGCGCGAAGACGACGTGCACCACGGTTATTATCACGCCATCGCTGCACAGCGGGTGCAAGGCGCGCTGGATGCGGACGGTAAGGTGACGGCCTGGAAGCATAAGTCTGTCTTCCCGTCGATTTTTGAGATCTTCGACCCAAGCACCAAAGCTCCTGTACCGCTTGAACTGGGGCTCGGTCTTCTGGATATGCCGTTTGGAGTACCGAACCTGCAGGTGAATACCGGCACGGCCAAGGGGCATTCGCGCATTGGCTGGCTCAGGTCTGTCTGCAACATCCAGCATGCCTTTGCTGTGGGGTCGTTCGTTGATGAACTGGCCCATGCTGCGGGGAAAAGCACCGACGACATGTGGATGGACATGATCGGATCTGACCGCCTGATTGATCCGGCCGATGATGGTGCCGACTATTTCAACTATGGTGAAAAGCCGGACCGTCACCCGGTTGACACAGCCCGCCTGAAGGCCGTGCTGAAGAAGCTGAAGGCTGTGTCAGGCTACGGTAAAAATATGCCTAAAGGCCGGGGCATGGGCATCAGTGTCCAGCGCAGTTTTGTCAGCTATGTCGGTTGCGCCATTGAGGTGGAAGTCACCGACAGCGGAGAGTTGAAGATCCCGAACGCCTGGATGGTCGTAGATTGCGGTGTTGCCGTGAACCCGGACCGGGTACGGGCACAGATGGAAGGCGCTGTGGTATTTGCGCTCAGCCATGCCTTGCACACTGAAATTACGTTTGAAAACGGTGCGGTGGTGCAGGGTAATTTCGACGGCTATCCCGTCTGCCGGATCGACGAGGCCCCTCATGTAGAGACGGTGATCCTGGAGTCTGACCATGTGCCTGGCGGTGTGGGTGAACCGGGTGTGCCGCCAGTGGCACCAGCGCTTGCGAATGCCATTTTCGCTGCAACTGGAAAACGCATCCGTCGCCTGCCGGTGAAGGATCAGTTGATGGTCTAGGCCCCAAAAAACAGACGAGGAAAAAGGCGCCAAATGGCGCCTTTTTCAGTTGAGCCGGAGATGCCTCAGAAGCGGAAGACAAAGCCCAGGCTTGGAATGAACTGCTTGAATTCATAGGTGACCACGCGGGCCCGCAGGCTGATAAGGTCGTCAAACGCATGCTCATATCCCACCATGCCAGCGAATGCACCATAGGAGACGTCAGTACTCTCGCCGCCATAGACATAGGATGAGTTGGCACGCGCATACCCGCCACCGACGACGAACAGGTTGCGGCCGTTGGCGTATCCTACGGTGGCGAGCGCTGTCCACTGGCTTTTATAGAAATCTTCGGAATCGGACTCGTCATAGTAGGTTCCTACGGACGTGGTCCCGAACGAGCCCTCAAGGCCGAAAACGAAATTATTGTTGTCCTGCCACCGGAAGCCGGCAAAGCCGCCATAGTAGGCGCCGTCTGGCCCATCGCCGGTCAGGTAACCGCCTTCACCTGCGATATAGCCACCATCAAAATGTTTGGTGTCGTCCGCGTGTGCGGTGGTAGCAGCGGCCAGAATGGCCGCTGTTGTCAAAAAGAGTTTCATCAGATTTCCCCAAAAATCGTGCATCAGTAGATAAGGGACGTTGCCGCTTGGCAGTACCCACCACAGAAAACACAGTCATAGGGAGTATTTTTTCCGTAAAGAGGGATTTTACATCCACGCCTTCCTTGATGTCTCCACTTCATAAAGGATGCGGTCCCGCCATGCTTCGGCGTCGGCAAGCGGCATGTAGGGAATGGTCAGTGTCTGTCCCGCCAGTTGAACCTTCAGCGTTGCCAGTTGCCAGCGGCGCTGGCTTGGGCTTTGCGTCAGGGAGACGGTCTGGGCTTTATGAAACGGGAAGACAGTCATGCGTGTCCCCACAAAACCCTGCCGGACAACAGCGACCTTGCCGTCGCTCCAATAGCCGAAGCGCGCGTGGCGAAGTATTACGAAGGGAATTGCCAAGAAGGGAAGGAGTAGCGGTGCCAGCCCGGCCATGCCGACATTGGCAGCGAGTGGAATGGTCGCCAACATGGCAGGCAGCAGGGCAAAATAGAAAACGGTCTTCCAGACATAGAAGCGCGAAATGGCGCGCAACTGCATCGTCTGCCAATCCATTTGCCCAAACAGCCTGTTGGAAAGTGCCTGGTAGAAGGCTGGCAGCACGCTGGGGATAATGAAGTTCGATTTACGGTTCTGCGCCGGGTTGTTTGTGCCACCAAAGCCGACTTGTTTCATCACCAGGTGCCAGCGCCCCAGCAGCAGCGCCGGCCAGGGCTGGTTGATTTGCAGGCTTTGCACCTTGGTTTCGGGCACGCTGGTTTCAAGCCGCTCGAACAGGCCGGTTTCCCGGTGATAGCGCCCGTCCGCGTACAACAAGCGGAATCGGTAATAGACAATGATCGCGCCAATGACCGAAAAGAGCGTCAGCAACAGCAGGACAGTTAAAAGCCCTGCGGCAAACAGAAGCCCGAGGATGGTAGAATCATCGCCCGTTACCGGTATAACCGACGCTTCGATAAAGGCTTCGGCGTCCTCCTCCCAGGCATCAAACTGCTGGAAAATTGCACCAACAGCGATACCCGCAACCACCCAGATATTGTTGTTCGACAGGCCATAGCGCGCCAGCTCTGACACCGGCTGTGCCAACAGTAGTTCGCTGTCTTCAGTCTTGGTCTGGGGCGCTACATCGGGACCTTCGCTTTCACTGCGCTCAGATGTGGGCGCGGTCGCGGCGGGCTTGCTGCGGCGCTCCAGCACAGCGCGGCGGATGTCCTGCGCGAGCGATGTGGGAATGCCTGCCAGACTGACTTCCTCATCGCTTGAGCCCGCGCTTTCCAGCGCCAGGGCAACAAGGCCGAAGGGGCGGAAATAGAAGGGTTCCTTGACCACCACATTCTGGATGCGGTCGAATGACAGGGTCAGTCGCTTCTTGTTCAAGACCCCACGGTGGATCAGGAAGGTCTGGCCATCAAGGCGGAAGCGGAAATTGAGGTAACTAAGGATGCCTCCGACCAGGAGGGCTGCACCCGCAACAGCAGCGATCGCGCCCAGGATGAACCACCGGTTGTCGCCGGTGAAAATGGCGATACCGCCCAGATAGGCCACATTCTGGATGCCGTTTTTGGCAAAGCCGATAACAAACTTGATAATGAAATGGATAATGGCCGCTGGCGCAAGCCGGTTCCATGCCTCGCCGCTCAGGCTTTCAAGTGTTGCGGCCTGTTGCTCAGGCGCGGTCATCGGCTTCACCAGCGAGCTTCAGCACAAAGGATTTCAGGTCTGTAGCCTGCTGTTCGCCCAGAGCAGGGATTTTCATGTCCGCCGAGCCACCGCCGGCGGTGAAGAACTTCAGCGTCGACAAGCCAAAGGCCCGTTCAATGGGGTTGCGTTCGATTTCAATATGCTGGATGCGGTTGAACGGGAGCGCCACGCGCTTCCGCCAGATGACCCCTGCCTTGAAATGGATGTCATGGGTGCGCGCCGCAAAGCCGCTGTGCTTGGCCTGTAGCAGACAGGCAATGAAGATGATCGGCAAGGCGGCAAGTGGCAGCAGAAAGCCCCATGGGGCGCTCAGGAAACTGCTTTCAATCTTGCCGAGCGCCAGAAGAACGGTGAAAGCCACGCTCGGGACCGCCCATACCAGAAGGGACTCGGTGATCAAAAGGACGGCATGCCGTTGGTGTAGCGGTTCGAAGGCGATTGTGCCCGCAGATGGAATGTCCTGCGTCTGTACCTGCGCGTTTGAAAAAGTATCAAGTGTCACTATGCTGTCCCCCCATCTGCCCGACTTTCCTGCCTGCTCCCCAGCGGCAAGGTGCCGGATTTTATTGGCCGGATTTTATTGGTCTGAATGCATCCGTACTTGAATGCGTCTTCTATAGCTGGGTATAAGGCACGGAAAGCGCAAGGGGCGCAAGACACCTGGTAAAGAGACATCATGGCACCACCGATTTTGAGCTTGAAAGACATTGACCTGCACTGGGGCGCGGACCCGGTGCTGGATAAGCTTGAAATGCATATCGGCTATGACGAACGTCTCTGCCTGGTGGGCCGTAACGGTACCGGCAAATCGACGCTGCTGAAACTGGTGGCCGGGATCATCGAAGCTGACGGCGGTGAACGCTGGGTCCAGCCCGGCGCACGCATCGCTTACCTGCCGCAGGAACCCGACGCCAGCCAGTATGCCACGCTGAAGGATTATATCGTCGCCGGCCTGCCCGCGGATGAGCAGGACCAGACCTACCGCGCAGACGTGCTGATTGAAGACCTGAGCGTGGTCGGCGACGCCGACCCCAAGACGGCATCCGGCGGGGAGCTGAGGCGCGCGGCACTGGCACGTACGCTGATCGGCGAGCCTGACCTGTTGCTGCTGGATGAGCCGACAAACCATATGGATATTGCGACCATCGAATGGCTTGAAGGGTACTTGAAGGCCTGGCGCGGCGCCATGGTGCTGATCAGCCACGACCGGACATTTCTGAATAACCTGGCGACCGCCTGCCTGTGGCTTGACCGCGGCAAGATCAGGCGGCTTGATGAGGGCTTCGACAAGTTCGAGGCCTGGCAGGAAAAGGTTTATGGCGAAGAGGCAGAGTCGCTGAAGAAGCTGGATAAATTCATCAAGGAAGAAACCCGCTGGTCGGTTGAAGGCATCAGTGCCCGCCGGACCCGGAACCAGGGCCGCATGCGCCGTCTGCAGGGTCTTCGGCAGGAACGCCGCGGCGTGATCAAGGCCACGGGCCAGGTGAATATCTCGCTCGCGGGCGCTGACAAGTCCGGCGCGCGGGTGATTGAGGCCAAGGGTATTTCCAAGGCTTTTGAGGGTCGGACGCTGTTCGAGGATTTCTCCATCCGCATCAACCGGGGCGACCGGGTCGGCATCATCGGGCCGAACGGCGTGGGAAAATCCACGCTCCTGAAGGTGCTGATCGGGGAAATGGAGCCCGACAGTGGCGACATCAAGCGCGGCACCAACCTTGAGACGCTGTTGATTGACCAGAAGCGCGCCGACTTGAAGGACGACATGACCATCACAGATGTGCTGACGGGTGGTCGCGGCGAATGGGTTCATATCGGCGACGAGACCAAACACATCATGTCCTACCTGAAGGACTTCCTGTTTGACCCAAGCGTGGCGCATACACCTGTTTCGGCGCTGTCAGGTGGAGAGCGGAACCGGCTGCTGATTGCCAAGAATTTTGCCCGGCCATCGAACCTGATGATCCTTGACGAGCCCACGAACGACCTGGATATGGACACGCTGGACCTCTTGCAGGAGGTGCTGGCAGACTATAAAGGCACAATCCTTCTGGTCAGCCACGACCGGGACTTCCTGGACCGGGTGGTGACCAGCTCCATCGTGCTCGAGGGCGACGGCACGGCCACCGAATATGCTGGCGGCTACACGGATTACCTGACGCAGAAGAAGCTTTCAGTGGCCCCCAAGGCGGAACCCAAGGTGGAAAAGGCAAAGGTTGTTTCCATCAAGGATGCGCCCCAGAATGCGGGCCGAAAGAAGGCCACAAAGCTTTCCTACAAGGACCAGCGGGAGCTTGATCACCTGCCGGCCGAAGTGGAGAGCCTGAGCCAGCAGATGCAACAGATGGAAACCGAACTTTCGGACCCAAGCCTTTATGCCAAGGACCCGGCCCGCTTCAATGCGCTGAGCAAGGAGCTTGAAGCTAGGCGGGATGAGCTGGACGCCAAGGAACTGCGCTGGCTGGAACTCGAAGAGCTGAAGGAAAGCCTGGAAGGATGAGAAGCGGGCTCGCCGAATTGGGATGGTTTGGCTTGATGCAGGCCCGAGCCTGCCTGTTCGGCGCGCTGCTGATCATCCTTATCCTGCTGACACGATACTTCTGGCCTGAAGATGCGCTGTTGGCGCGCTATGACTTCCTGTTTCTTTCGGCCCTCCTGATCCAAGTGTTGATGCTTAAGTTTCGGCTTGAGACCTGGGACGAGGCCAAGGTTATCCTGGTGTTTCATGTCGTCGGCACGGTGATGGAGCTTTATAAAACCGCGAACGGGTCCTGGACCTACCCCGAAGACAACATGCTTCGAATTGCAGGTGTTCCGCTCTTCTCCGGCTTCATGTATGCGTCTGTGGGCAGCTATTTTGCCCGGGTCTGGCGTCTGTTTGACTTCCGTTTCACTGGCTATCCGCCGTTTTGGGCGACGGTTGTTTTGTCCGCTGTCATTTATGTGAATTTCTTTAGCCACGAGTTCTTCTTTGATCTGCGGTACCTGCTGTTTTTGGCTGTGATCCTGCTGTTTGGCCGGACTTGGGTCTACTTCACCGTACCAACCGGCCACCGCCGCCGCTTGCCATTGATGTTTGCACTGGTGTGTATCGCAACCGTGATCTGGGGGGCAGAGAATTTCAGCACCCTCGGGCGCATCTGGATCTATCCGCATCAGACAGATGGGTGGGACTTTGTGCCAGCCTCGAAATTGGGCTCCTGGTTCCTGTTGATGATCATCTCGGGCGTGCTTGTCAGCCTCGTGCAGCGCCCCAAGGCGGAAGTACGGCTAGAGGTCCGCGAGCGCGACGCCTAAATCCCGTTCAATCAGCCGGATATTGCGCTGGTTGGCCTTGAAGCCGACGTCGAACAGATCGCCAATCACCGGGATGGAGCCAACTACCCAGTCAATCACCAGATTGCCCAGCATGCGAACGATGATGGTGCGGCGAACCCCGATCCGGAAGGCTTCAAAGATGATATAGGCGGCCAAGGTGGCTGTGACGGTATCACCCGCCACAGGCAGAAGCCCGACGATGCTATCCAGACCAAAACGGATATTGGTGCCGGGGATGCGGAACTGGCTGTCCAAGAGGCGGGCCAGCCGGTGCACGCGCTTCAGGCGCTTGCGGTCCAGATCGGATAGGCTGTTGTGGCCTGGTGTTGCCATACGTATCCCACACTTAGGTGGCGCGGCCATATACCAACCAGTAGACAAGGGCAACCAGCCCGCCGCCGCCAACAATATTTCCTGCCGTAACCCAGACCAGATTGATGATCAGGCCCGCGCCGTCCCAGCCGATTGTGCCGTCCAGCATCGCAACTGGGATAACATACATATTGGCGACCGAGTGTTCGAATCCAAGGGCTACAAACGCTGAGATTGGCAGTACAATGGCCAGGATCTTGTCCGTGACGCTGTGGGCGGCGAAACAAAGCCATACAGCAAGGCACACAAGGACATTGCAGAGCACACCCCGGAAAAAGGCCTGGTCTGAGGGCAGGGCCAACTTGGACGCGGCGATCGAGGCTGCGGTTTCGCCAACCGCGCCGCCCGCCATGTCATAGATGCCTGAAAGCACAACAAGCACTGCGGTGCCCAAGGCGCCTATGAGGTTCCCTATATAAACGATGCCCCAGTTTCTCAGGAGCGCCCAGAGGGTCACCCGGCGGTCCGCCCAGGCCATGACAATCAAATTGTTACCTGTGAACAGTTCAGCGCCTGCAACGATCACAAGGATCAGGCCGGTGGAAAATACCAGGCCGCCCAGGACGCGCGCAGGGCCAAAGCCCAGCGGGCTGCCTGTCATTGCCAGCGTATAGAAGACGGCGCCAAGAGAGATGAAGGCACCCGCGAGGATGGCCAGAACAAGGGTTTTCCCGGCCGGCATGCCAACCTTCGCTACCCCGACGTCTTCTACTCGTTTGGCGATTTCCGCCGGGGAATAGGCATCGAGATTATAACCCATGTCTGGCCTCCTTGCGTCTTAGTTGGCGAAGCCCACCAGCTCCCCGAAGTGAACGGTGAACACAAGCGCCGCTGCCGCCAGCGTGAACAGCTTCAAGAGAAGCGGCATCACGAATTTGACCCACTGCACATAGGGGATTTTCCCCAGCGCAAGTGTGCCCACCACCAGTGCGCTTGTGGGCACCACCATGTTGGTGAAGCCGTCGCCGAACTGGTAGGCCAGAACGGCGGTCTGCTGGCTCACGCCTGTCAGTTCCGCCAGCGGCGACATGATCGGCATGGTGACAAATGCCTGACCCGAACCCGACGGAATGAAGAAGTTGGTAATGGTCTGCACCGCCAGCATGCCAAGGGCAGAAACACTTGGGCCCGTGCCTTCAAGTAGGCCCGCAATCGCATTGATGATGGTGTCGATGATCATGCCGTCGGTCAGCACCACTTCAATCGTGCGTGCGAAGCCGATCAGGAGCGCCGCCGCGGTCATTTCAGCCGCACCATCGATGAAGGTCTTGGACGCATCATTCGGCGCCATGCGTGAAATCAGCATGGTCAGCACGCCGATGGCCAGGAAGATGGTGTTCAGCTCGCCGATATACCAGTCCATCGTTTGGGCGCCATAAACGAACAGGACAATGCCCCCGATGAAGACCGTCAGGATCAGTGCCCGCTGCCACGTCATGGCGACATCGTGCGGCAAGTCAAAGCCCTTGGAATAATCCACGTGAGCCACCAGGCTTTTTGATGGGTCTGCTTTGATCTTGCGGGCATAGGCATAGATATGCTGGAAGGCAATTAACAGGCAGAGCACAAACAGCACGATCCGGAACCCAAGGCCGGATGTGGCCGGAAGGCCGGCAATATTCTGTGCGATCAACAGCCCGAACGGGTTGGTGCCCGCCGTGGCCCAGCCGACGCCGTAACTGGCCCACAGGATGCCCATGGCGACAATGCTGTCCAGCTTCATCGCCAGGCACATGGTCACCAGAATGGGGATCAGCGGCATATATTCCTCGCCCATGCCGATGGTGAAAGCCCCCATGCCGAAAAGCGTCAGCGTGCCGGCAATCAATATGCCGGGATTGCCGTCAAAGGTGCGCACAGCGCGAAATAGCAGCGCATCAATGGCGCCTGATGCGCGCAAAAGCGCAATCACACCGCCTACAAGGAACACCAGAAAAATGATGTCCTGCGCGGCTTCGAGCCCGCGTGGGATGGCCGACAGGAAATGCCAGACATCCAGTGTGGGCGCTTCTGCGACCGGGCCGTATGTGCCCGGCACCACCATGTCGCGGCTTTCGTTAAATGGTGCCGGCGCGCGTTCGAACGTGCCTGACGGAATCACGTAGCTGAGGAGCTGCGCGATGATAATCATTGAAAAAATCAGAACCAGCGAATCCGGAAAACGGCTTTTCTTCGCCGGGACCGCCTGATCGGTTACCGAAGCCATGTGCTTCCTCCCTTACCCCTTAAGTCTCAAGTGTCTGTTTTGCCAGCCGACACTTGTTGCTATGGTTTTACGAAGCAGGGTGCGAAAAAGCGAGCCTTTCTTTTGTGGAGTCAGGAGCGACCGTGAAGAACATCAATCTGGAAATCAAAGCCGAAGAGGACGCTGTGCCTTTCATGGACCTGCTATTGCTGGCGGACCCGTCCCCCGCCATGATCATGGACTATCTGGCGGACGGTACGCTCTTCAGCGCCAGGTGGGATGGTGTTGTGGTGGGCGTGTTCGTGCTGATGCACATTGACGACGTGAAGTGGGAGCTCAAGAACATCGCGGTGGCGCCGGAGTGGCAGAAGAAGGGTGTCGGCAAGGCGCTTTTGCAGGCCGCCATTGAAGAAGCGCGCAGGGAAGGCGCAAAACTTCTGGATGTGGGGACGGGGAATTCCAGCATCGACCAGCTCGCCTTCTACCAGAAGATGGGCTTCCGCATGCGCCGTATCGCCAAGAATTATTATACGCTCAATTACCCTGAACCGATCTATGAACATGGTATCCAGTGCCGCGACATGGTGGTGCTGACGCTGGAGTTGACAGAAGGTGGCGACGGCTGATCCCCGTGTCCTTGGACTCCTGACGCTTCAGCGCAGAGTGCGCCGGAGTCGCCGCAGGCCTGCCGGCGAAACCCGCCTGCGCATGTCTTTTGTTTAGCCGCACATAACCCTGAATGGGTGGATACAACCCGTCTGGTTGAATTTATGGCCTTTAGGTCTGATTAAGCTTGTCACCGCCGTGTGGCGCGGTACCCTTTAAGGGCCGGTGTGGGGCGTGTGTGTGAGGTGGATAGATGGCCAGAGGCAGCAGCAAGGCAGCAGTGGAAAAGGGTGCAGAAGCACCGGAAACCCAAGTCGAAAATCCAGGTGGGGCAAAGCCCAAGAAAGCCAGCAAAAAAGGTGGCAGCCTGTTTACGTGGATATTGGTGTCACTCGCCGCTTCCGCGCTCTGGTGGGCCCAGTACACAATGGCTTGATTTTCACTACTCAGCTGAAATTTCCTGGCCGCACAGGGTTGGCGCGGTGTCTGTGTGCCATGTGCCATAGGAGACTCTGACCCCCCCCCGTCTGGCTGTACCCAGAACATTGCATGGGTATTGCTAAGGTCGAAGTCATAAGTTCCGGTAGTGATGTATCCGAAGCTACACCCTATTTTGCGCCCCTCGAGCGTTGCAGAAAAGCCGAGCGCTCCCTCTGTGTCGTTGACCGCGACGAAGCTCAAGGTCGCGGAGGGGCCTATGTTGTTTGTGCTGTAGGTTTCGCGACCGATAGTGATTTTGACATCCGTAAGTCGTGACTTTGTTTCATTGATGATGGCGACCCGGTGCGTGTCGGTATCAGTACTGAAGCCCAGTCCGTGATAGGCCGCAACAAATAAACCGAAAAAGGCAAACCCATATAGGGTTAGGGCGGCCAACCATTTGATGACTTTTCTGAAGGCCGGGTGCATGGCCTTTAAAGCCCTACGTCCCAGCAGTCCTTGATCCGGACATTGCCGATCCACAGCTTGTTCCAGCGGGCGAGCTTTTCTTCCTTGCCCAAAAGCTTCGGCGAAGCGGGTTCTGTGGGGGCGAACTCGTCCCGGCAGTCCATGATGCGGGCATTGAAAGCGCCCTTGCGGGTCCCGTCGATATCGCATGTCACGGCGGTGACCACGCCGCAGCGCTGGCACAGCCAGAAGCGCGCGCTTTCCGATCCCTGCTCATAAAGGCTGATGGCCGCCTCATTCTGGATTTCGATTTCCATGCTGGCGTTGGGCGCCGACACCCAGGCGGCGCCATTCATGGTGCAGAAGTTACAGTCGCAGGCTCGGGGTGTCAGGTTGCTGGCGGTCTCATCGCAGGTCACGCGCACGGCAATATTGCCGCAGTAACAGCTGCCTTCCATATGTGTCATCGCTCGCTCCCGTCCGTTCGATTGTGTGTGGCTAAACTTTACATGGATTATGGGGCGCGGCCAGAGGGAAAATGCCGCAATTTTCCCTGTTCAAGTGCTTTAAATCTGCTAAGAAGAGGGCCACCAACGGCTGGCTGCATCCGCGCCGCCGGGCATCAATGTGTATTCAAGGGCTTCGCGGGACCCGTGTCCCCGGCCGAACAGCCCTTCAAAGGGACTATCAGAGGGTAACCATGGCAGGTCATTCCAAGTTTAAAAACATCATGCACCGCAAAGGTGCGCAGGACAAAAAGCGTTCCAAGATTTTCTCCAAGCTGAGCCGTGAGATCACGGTAGCTGCGAAAATGGGCGGCGAAGACGTGGATACCAACCCACGCCTGCGCCTGGCTGTGGCGAACGCCAAATCCCAGTCCATGCCGAAAGACAACATCGAACGCGCCATCGCGAAAGCGTCCGGCGGCGACTCCGAAAACTATGACGAGATGCGCTACGAGGGCTATGGCTCCGGCGGCGTTGGCGTGATTGTTGAGGCGCTGACAGACAACCGTAACCGCACCGCATCCGACGTGCGCACCATCTTCAACAAGGCGGGCGGCAACCTGGGCGAAAGCGGCTCGGTTGGTTTCATGTTCGACCGTGTCGGCGAAATCACCTATCCGGCTGACGTGGCTGACGCCGACGCCATGTTCGAAGCGGCGCTCGAAGCCGGCGCGGACGAAGTGGAAAGCGACGAGGACGGCCACGCCATCTATACCGAAGCGTCTGACCTGAACGCCGTTGTTGAAGCACTGACGGAAGCACTGGGCAAGGAGCCTGAGAACGCAAACCTGATCTGGAAGCCGAAAGAGCCGATCGAGCTCGACAAAGACGGCGCCGAGAAGATGATGCGCCTGATCGATGCGCTCGAAGACAATGACGATGTCCAGACCGTGTACGGTAACTACACGATCCCGGAAAACGTTCTGGCTGAGCTTGAAGCCGAGTAAACCATTCCGGCCCGCGCCTTCACCGGGGCGGGCCTTCTTTGCCATCAAGGGGGACCACTGCGCATGAGGCTGCTGGGGCTTGATCCCGGTCTTAGAAATACAGGCTGGGGCATCGTTGAAAGCGTAGGTACGCGGCTCTCGCATGTCGCCAACGGCGTCGTGAAATCCGATCCCAAGAAATCGCTGGCCGAACGGCTGGTGGAACTCTCTGAAGGCCTCGAAGAGGTCATCGCCGCCTGGCAGCCGCAGTCCTGTGCGGTGGAAGAAACCTTCGTCAACAAGAACCCCACCTCGACCCTCAAGCTGGGGCAGGCGCGCGGCATTGCGCTCCTCATCCCTGCGCGTGCGGGGATGCCGGTTGCCGAATATACGCCGAACCATGTGAAAAAATCAGTCGTGGGGGTGGGGCATGCGGCCAAGGAACAGGTGGACGCCATGGTGCAGGTGCTTTTGCCCGGCGTGAAAATTAATGGCCCGGATGCGGCAGATGCGCTTGCAGTTGCCATCTGTCATGCGCATCATGTCAGCACAATGAAAAATCTCGGGGGGATCAAATATTGATCGCGAAACTGACAGGTCTGCTGGATAGCGTTGGCGACGACTGGGCCATCATCGATGTGGGTGGGGTAGGGTATCTGGTGCACAGCTCCAGCCGCAGCCTGTCTGCGCTCCCAAGTCGGGGTGAAGCCGCACAGATGCATATTGAAACCGTGGTGCGCGAAGACGCCATCACCCTGTTTGGTTTTGTCGATGTGCTGGAGCGGGACATGTTCCGGCTCCTGACATCCGTTCAGGGCGTTGGTGCGAAAGTTGGCCTCGCAATCCTGTCGGCGCTGTCCCCAACCGACCTCCAGAACGCCATCGCGGCGCAGGACAAGACAGCCGTGTCGCGCGCCAAGGGTGTTGGCCCGAAAGTGGCAACGCGGATTGTGACCGAACTGAAGGACAAGGTGACCGGCCTCGTATTCGCGCCCAAGGGCGTGGAAATGGGCACTATGGGTGTGCCCCAAAGTGCCCAAACGGGTGGTAGTGCCCAGAGTGCCCAACAGAGTGCCCTTGAGGATGCTGTGTCGGCGCTCGTCAACCTCGGGTACAAGCGAGTGGAAGCGCACGGGGCTGTGGCGAAAGTGATGGCAGACTTTGGCGAGGACGCCACTGTGGCAGCGCTGGTGCCCGCCGCGCTGAAGGAGCTGAGTAGCCTATGAGTGAGCTCGGAGAAGACCGGTTGGTTGATCGCTCAGAGACGGGCGGCGACACGCTTGATGTAGGGCTAAGGCCCCAGAGCCTAAAGGAATTTATCGGCCAGAAACAGGCACGGGAGAACCTTGAGGTGTTCATCGGCGCCGCGCGCACTCGCGCCGAAGCTATGGACCATGTGCTGTTTTTCGGCCCGCCGGGGCTGGGTAAAACCACGTTGGCGCAGATTGTGGCGCGTGAGCTGGGTGTGAACTTCCGGGCGACCAGTGGCCCGGTGATCTCGAAAGCTGGCGATCTGGCCGCGCTCCTGACCAACCTGCAGGAACGCGATGTCCTGTTTATTGATGAAATTCATAGGCTTAACCCGGCTGTGGAGGAAGTCCTCTATCCGGCGATGGAAGATTTCCAACTGGACCTGATCATCGGCGAAGGCCCGGCCGCGCGCTCGGTACGCATTGACCTGCCGCCTTTCACGCTGGTGGGGGCTACCACCCGGTCCGGCCTGATCACCAAGCCGCTCAGGGATCGTTTCGGAATCCCAACGAGATTGGAATTCTATACCACCGAGGAACTTACCGAAGTGGTGCGGCGCGGTGCGCGGCTGCTGGAACTGAATATGACAGAAGAAGGCGCCCGCGAAGTGGCGGCCCGGTCGCGCGGGACGCCGCGGATTGCAGGGCGGCTGCTGCGCCGGGTGCGGGACTTTGCGCTGGTGGCGGAAAAGGATGTGGTGGACGCGCCGCACGCTGATGCCGCGCTCACCCGCCTGCAGGTGGATAATCTGGGCCTGGATACCATGGACCGACGCTATCTGCACTGTATCGGAGTCACCTACACAGGCGGGCCGGTGGGTGTTGAAACTCTGGCTGCCGCGCTCAGTGAACCACGTGACGCAATTGAGGATATAATCGAGCCCTATCTGATGCAGATTGGCCTGGTGCAGCGTACGCCGCGGGGGCGGATGCTGTCCCCCGACGGCTGGAAGCATCTGGGAATCGCACCGCCACCGGGCAAGGAAAGCGGCCAGTTGGATATGTTAGGCAAGTAATGAACACACCACAGACAGCAGAAGGCGCCTGGCAGGACGGCGTATTCCAGTTCCCTATCCGGGTTTATTATGAAGACACGGACGTCGGTGGCATGGTTTACCATGGCCGGTATGTGAGCTTCTTCGAACGTGTTCGCACCGAAAGCATCCGGAACTCGGCAGCCGATGTTAACTATCTGTTTGACCTGCCGGAATCCGAAGGTGGGCCGTTGACCTACGTGGTATCGAATATCAATATCCGCTACCGCCGGCAGGCAAAGATCGGCGACGTGCTGATGGGACATTCGATGGTTACCCGCGTGCGCGCGGCGGCGATCGAAGTCAAACAGTGGATCACACGGGACGGCGAAATGGTGGCCGAAGCCGATGTGCTGGTTGCCATCATCGGAAATGACGGTCGGCCACGTCGTTGGCCTAATTCTGCCAAAAAGTGCTGGCAGGACTGGATGGAAGCGGCAGCCGCCGCCCAGAAAAATTAAAGTTTCGGGGAGAGTTTGATGCAAGTTCAGACAGTGGAATCAGTCCAGCTTGGTGGCAATGCACCTGATTTTTCAATATTGGGCATGTTCCTCCAGGCAGACTTCATTGTGCAGGCTGTGATGATCATGCTGATTGCAGCCAGCCTCTGGAGCTGGTCGATCATCTTCAACACATGGGCACGCCTCAAGGAAGCCCGGTCAAAAGCCAATGACTTCGAGGACCGCTTCTGGTCCGGCGGCAGCCTGGATGAGCTGTACAACGGCCTGAAGGCATCACCCACCCATCCCATTGCCGCTGTGTTTGTGGCAGCGATGCGGGAATGGCAGCGCAGCCTGGCAAAGCGCTCCATGGGCGTGGACAAGCTGACAGTGCAGGACCGCATCTACAAGGCCATGCATGTCACCACCAGCCGCGAGATGGACCGGCTGGAGGGGCAGGTGGGCTATCTGGCAACCATCGGCTCCGCCGCGCCCTTCGTGGGCCTGTTCGGCACCGTGTGGGGCATCATGAACAGCTTTACCTCCATCGCGGTGGCAAGCGATACGTCCCTGGCAACAGTGGCGCCGGGGATCGCGGAAGCACTGCTGGCGACGGCGCTGGGGCTCGTGGCGGCCATTCCGGCTGTGATCGGCTACAACAAGCTGTCGACGGACCTGGGCCGGTACGCAGGCCGCGTGGAAGGGTTTTCGGACGAATTCGCTGCGATCCTGTCGCGCCAGCTTGACGAACAGGGGCATTAAAGATGGGTGCTACCGTTACGTCAGGTGGCCGGGTCGAAGGCGCACGCCGTCGGCGGGGCAGGTATCAGCCGCTCGCTGAGATCAACGTTACCCCCTTTGTGGACGTGATGCTGGTGCTGTTGATTGTCTTCATGGTGACCGCGCCTTTGCTGACCGCAGGTGTGCCTGTGGATCTGCCCAAAGCGGCAGCCAAGCCTTTGCCGCAGGACAGCAAGCCGCTTGAGATTTCGATCAATCAAAATGGTGCCATATTCATTGTCGACACTGAGACCAGCCTTGATGAGCTGATCCCACGCCTGACAGCCATTTCGGGCGAGAGCCGGGAAACCCGCATTTACGTACGTGGGGACACCAAACTGGATTATGGCAGGGTTATGGAAGTGATCGGCGCGATCAATGCGGCTGGTTACACCAAGGTAGCCTTGGTGGCCGAACAGAAATAAGTCTGGATAGCGTACCTGTGTCGAAGTCTGAAACAATCGGATGGATGCTCTCAGCCTCGCTGCACCTTGGTGTGGTAACGGTTGCATTGGTTGGGCTCCCCGATTGGTCCAAAGACCGCCCGACACCGCCGCCGCCGATCGCGATTGAGTTCGTCAAGATTGATGACAAAACGCAGGTGGCCGCGCCCGAACCGGAAGAACAGACGCAGGAACAGACAGTTACAGAGAAACCGCAGCCCAACTATGCCCGCGAGGAAGTTGTTGCGGATGCACCGGCAGAGGCCGTGCCGCTACCGGATGCAAAACCGGAGAGAAAGGTTACGGAGGCGAAACCAAAGCCAGCGCCGAAACCGGAAATCAGCGAACGCGATAGGCTGATTGCGCGCACGTCGCCGCAGTCAAAGCCGAAGCCGCCATCGAGGCTGAAGTCCAACCGGATTGCGGCCCTGATTGACCGTTCCATCAAGGAAGAGCAGGAACAGGCGCCGAAGGACGAAGAAAAGAAAGAAGAGAAGGTTGAGCAGAAGAAGGAAGAGGCAAAGCCTGATCCATTTGCCGGCCTGAGGGGTAAGATCGCGACAGCAACCTTGAAAGATGCGCTGCAGCAAAAACTCAGCGGTTGTTGGAACTTCCCGGGCGGCGCCAAGGGCGTTGAGAACATGCAGGTTCTGGTGCGCATTTGGATCGGTTCTGAAGGCAACCTGATGCGACGGCCTGAATTCTTGAACGCAGGTGACCTCAATGACCCAGACCGCGCTTATTTCCGGGTTTTTGCTGAAAGCGCACGAAGGGCAGTACAGCTTTGTGCTCCCTACCCGGAGGCGACGGAATATATGCGAACAGGAAATCTCGAGTATATTGACTTCAATTTTAATGGCGCTGACTTCGTTGGCGGATAAAAGAGAGACGGCAGAATGTTTGGACGTTTAGGACTCATATTTTCGGTACTGGTTTTGATCGTAACCGCGGGGGCAAATGCCCAGCTGGTGGTGGATGTGAACCGCGGGAATGTGGAACCTGTGCCTATTGCGGTGCCTGAATTCGCGCCAGTGGTGGACGTGGAAACGCCGACCGGGAAACTGTCGGACATTGGCGCCAGTATTTCCGACGTAATCACCTCCAATCTGGTGTCCACCGGTCTGTTCCGGGCTGTGGACCGCAACGCCTTCATTGAGAAAATAACCGCAGCGCCCACGCGCCCACGTTTCGCCGCCTGGCGCCCTCTTGCCGTGCAGGGCCTTGTGACCGGACGCCTCAATATGCTGCCGAACGGGAACCTGAGGGTGGAGTTCCGCCTGTGGGACGTGGTGGCAGAGGTGCAGATGGAGGGCGTGGGCTACACCACGCCTGTGTCCAACTGGCGCCGTATTGCCCATGTGATTTCTGACCGCATCTACAGCCGCCTGACCGGCGAAGAAGGATATTTTGATACCCGGATCGTGTATATCGCTGAGCAGGGCGATCCCCTCAACCGGATCAAGCGACTGGCGATCATGGATCAGGATGGTGCCAACCAGCAGTTCCTGACCGATGGCAGCTACCTGGTGCTGACACCGCGGTTCTCGCCAAACCGGCAGGAAATCACTTACCTGAGCTATTTCAATGATCGCCCGCGGGTGTATCTCTACAATATCCTGTCGAACAAATTTGAGGTGCTTGGGGATTTCCCGAACATGACCTTTGCGCCGCGTTTCTCACCGGACGGCAACAAGGTGATCATGAGCCTGGCAGAAAACGGAAACTCCGACATCTATGTGATGGACCTCAGGACCCGCAAGGTAACCCGGCTGACGGATGATCCAGGCATTGATACCTCGCCTTCCTATTCGCCGGATGGTAGTCGTATTGTGTTCAACTCTGACCGCGGCGGTACCCAGCAGCTCTATGTGATGGATGCGGACGGCTCTGACGTCCAGCGGATCAGCTTTGGGCGCGGGCGGTATGCCACACCTGTCTGGTCCCCTCGAGGAGACCTCGTCGCCTTCACAAAAATTGGTGAAGGCAAGTTCCGGATTGGTGTGATGCGGCCAGACGGCAGCGGCGAACGCCTGCTGACCAATGCCTATCAGGATGAAGGGCCGACATGGTCACCGAACGGGCGTGTGTTGATGTTCTTCCGCACTCCACCCTATAATCAGGGTGCCAATGGTGGGAAACCAGCGCTGTGGAGTGTGGACCTGACGGGCTATAATGAGCGGCAGGTGCCGACGCCGTTCGATGCGTCTGACCCGGCCTGGTCACCGCCCTTGCCGGTTACCACAAGGCAACAGTGAACCAATGCGAAAGGGGCCTGATGGCCCCTTTTTATTTCTCGAATTCATATTCCCGGCTTTTGAACTGCTTCATTTCACGGCGGTAGCGGAGGGTTGACCACGGCCAGAGTGTGTAGATGCGGCCGTCATCACCCTGATACCAGCTTTTGCAGTGTCCTGCCCAGACGGTGCCCTGAAGGTCTTTCTGGATCTGGGCATCAAAAGCGTCCGCTTCCTGTTCCTTGACTTCAACAGACGTTGCGCCTTTGGCTGCCATTTCCTTCAGCGCAGCGATGATATAGCCAACCTGTGCCTCGATCATCACGATCACGCTATTGTGTCCCAGCCCGCTGTTCGGCCCAAGAAGCATGAATAGGTTCGGGAAGCCGGGCATCGCCACTGTGCGGTGGGCGCGGATGCCGTCCGCCAGGTAACTGTTCATATCCAGCCCGTTCTTGCCCTTGATTGTCAAACCGTCCATCTGATCCCATGGTTTGAAGCCAGTGGCGTAAATGATGGTGTCAACCGGTCGGACCGTGCCGTCGTGTGTCGCGATACCTTCGGGACGGATCTCGGCAATACCGTCAGTAATCAGCGCGACATGATCCTGTTGCAGGGCAGGGAAATAGGTGTCTGAAGCCAAAATGCGTTTACAGCCAATCGGATAATCCGGCGTGAGCTTGGCCCGCAGGTCAGGGTCCTGTACCTGAGCTTCTAGGTGCTTCATGAACATTCTGGTGGCCCGCTTGGCGAAGAACTTGCCCTGCCGGAACAAGGGAAAGCGCATCTCGAATGTCAGGTAAATCTGCAGCCGGTGCAGCTTTTCGAGCCAGGGAAAACGCTTGAAGCGTTGTTTCCATTTTTCCGAATAGGCCATATAGGGGCGGGAGACGATCCAGTTTGGTGTGCGCTGATAAACGTCCAGATGCTCAACCTTGCTCACAATTTCCGGGATCAGCTGGATCGCGCTCGCCGCTGTGCCAATGACGGCAACCCGTTTGCCTGAAAGGTTGTGCTCGTGGTTCCAGCGTGCGGTGTGAAAGCTGGTGCCCTTGAAGCTCTGCTGGCCGGGGATGTCAGGATAGTTGGGGATATGAAGGCCGCCCATGCAGTTGACCAGAAAGTCGGTCTGATGGGTCTGGCCATTAGCGAATGTCAGGTGCCACCGGTTGTCACGCCACACTGCATCTTTCAGTTCTGCACCGAATACCAGATGCTTGCCCAACTGATGGCGTTCTGTGACATCTGTTATATAATCCTGGATTTCTCCGCCGGGGCTAAAGACCATCGACCAATCGGCCTTGGGCTCGAAAGAATAGCTGTAGAGGTGGCTTGGGACATCGCAGGCTACCCCTGGATAGGTATTGTCGCGCCAGGTGCCGCCGACGGCTTCGGCCTTTTCAAAAATGTGAAAATCGGCAAAGCCTGCCTCTTTGAGTTTGATGGCCATGCACAGGCCGGATAGGCCAGCGCCAATGATGGCAATTGTTGGCTTGCTTTTCCCAAATGTCGACCCGTCAGCCACGCTTGTCTCCCCTTATTGCCTGCTATGATTAATTGAAAACATTAATTTGTAAAGCAGCATGTCACACTCGTCTGCGAAGGCAGAGGTGACTAAGGGAAGGTTACCTGCGGCGTTAGAAAAAGCCGTGATTGCATATGGGCCCAATGGGATAAAGTGCGCCTGGGCTTGTTTTGAGACTTTTGGGGTAGGGCTCTCTCACATTTGTGACGAGAGTGACGATGGATATATCAAGTGTTTCCGACCCATTGCGGGTTGAGTTGAATAAAGAATTGCATGGGCGCCCGGCCATCAGCCTGGGTGCCCCGGCACGTGTCAGTCATTTTGCCTACCTGTCGGGTGAAGACGGCGGCAGGGCCGATCGCAAACATTTGCAGGCTCTGTGTGATCGTTATGGCATGACGCGGCCTCCAGCCGTCGGGCGGCATTATATGGCTGACTTCGGTCCCTTCTTTTTAAAGTGGGAGCGCCATACAGAATTCACGACCTATACGGTGGCGGTCAGGAGCGGCAAAGACGTGCCCTTCACAATCGCTGCGGTAGAGGCTATGCCACGAGACTGGGTGGAGGCCATTCCAGGGCGGATGTTGGTTGCACTCAATATTGAGCTTGTCGACGCCAATGACCAGACGGCCAAAGAGGCGTGTTTCACACCCTTCTGGCACAAGGATGTGGCAGGCAGCAAAGTGGCAGGCGGCCGCACGTCGGTCTGGAGCGATTTCCGTATACATGATGACAGCTTTATGCGGCTTGCCATTCTTGCCGATGATTTATCTGAAGGTCGGGCAGGCCGCCTTGTTCAGAGGCTTGTTGAGATTTTCACCTATAGTCATATGGCGTTGATGGCGTTGCCAGAAGCTCGAGCCGTGATGGCCCAGTCATCAGAGATTGAGAAGCGCCTGGAGCAGACGGTTTCAGAGATGTCGCACACCAAGGCCGGATCAGAGGCGGAGCATCACCTTGATACGCTGCTTGGATTGGCGGCACGAACCGAGCATCAAGTGGCACAGTCCAGCTTCCGGTTCTCTGCGGCAAAGGCTTATCATTCACTTGTGGAACGGCGGTTTGAGGAAATGCGTGAGTCTCGCATTCCCGGGAGCCAGAGGCTTTCCAATTTTCTCGACCGACATTTAGCCCCGGCAATGCGGACATGTGAGGCCGCGGCAAAACGCTTGAATGATTTGGCCCTGCGGGTGGACCGCGCTGCTGGACTGTTGCGCACGCAAGTGGATCTTGACTCACAGCGTCAGAACAAGGCGCTCCTGATGTCAATGAACCAGCGGGCACAGTTACAGCTTAGGCTTCAGGAAACGGTGGAAGGCTTGTCGGTGGTTGCAATCAGCTATTACACCATTGGCATTATCAGTACGGGATTTAAGGCGGCAAAGGCCGCAGGTTATCCCGTTGATGCAGGGCTGTTTACGGGGCTTAGCATCCCCGTGGTCATGCTTGGTGCCTTCCTGCTTGTCCGCCGAATTCGAAAGTCGGTCATGAAGGTTTCGGTGGAGGCCTGATGTGGCACAGGTGAGCTAGTTTTGCTTTCCGACCTCGCCACCGTGGCGAGCCAGAATGCTTTTTCGCAATGCATCAAGAGAGCTGTTGATGGCATTCAATCTGGCAATGAGGTCAGGGTCTGTCGCCTTGGAACAGGCCATCGAAAGGTCGGCTTTTTTCCATAAAAGGGCCAAGGCAGGTGCCGGAAGGTTTGCGGCTTTCGCAGCCAGGGGGGCATCGATCACGCCAGAAACCCAAAAATCGGCGCGTCCATGAAACAGCATTTTGGCGGCTGTTTCGTCATTGACGGTCCTGGTGACCTTAATCCCTGCCTGTTCCTCGATGTCATCGACTGACGCACTGCCTGATTTTCCAACCACGGTATAGCGCTGGAGGTCTTTTGGCGTATCTATCATCGCTGTGCTGTCGGGGCGTTTGAAAACTGCCCAGCCACCTTCCAGCAAGGGGCCAACCCATTGAAACATTGGCTCCCTGGCAGGTGTTCTGTTCGTCATAAAAACGCAGGTGTTTGCGTTGCTTTGAGCCCTTCGGTAAGCCCGTTGCCAAGGCAGGGACTGGATAGAGTAAGAAACGCCTGACTGTGCCATTATTTCTCTGACAATACCTACGCCGGTCCCGGTAACCTCCCCGCTTGACGTATCGGTGTAGCTGTAAGGGTGGTTCTCTTCCGTCAATAAGTGCAAGGTTGTTTCGGCGTCGTCCGCTGCCGAAACAGGTACTGCACAGGAGGCAAAAACCAGAACCATCCAGCTTAACCGAAGCAATGAATCAATCCTCCAGAGACGATGATAACGGGATACATTGAATATGCGTCGTGCCATCACCCATCTTCATATCTTCAAATCGTAAAGAAAAAGTATGGGCGTTAGGCGGGCGGCATGGGACTGACACCAATCAGCCATTCATGGACCCACACTGCGAAGACGCCATACAACACCAGCGCAATCAAAACCGTGACAACGTCTTTTAGGGTACTAACGCGTTCCGGCTTTTCCCATTCACCATCGCGATGATTGCTGCCCAGTATGGAAATGAGCGACCAGATCAGAAAACCACCGAAAAGCAGTAGGGACCGGGTCTCGCCGTTCACCATCATGTGGCCTGTCGACCAAAGGATAATGGATGTGAGTTGTGGGTGGCGAATGACGCGTTTGATATTTGTTGGTGCATTACTCGCAATGAACAGAATAAATCCAAGAAGAACCAATAGCGCGGCGAGATGATAAGCCCACCGGGGTGCTTCATATACAAAAACCGGATCCGTCAGTGTCCAACCTTTATAAACCAGGAACAGGGATGAAATGGAAGCAAGTGCAAACAGCCCCTTGTAGGGCAAGGCGCCGATCCGAGAGATAACGCTGCTACGGGCTTCTCGCGCGAAAATTGGCACCAGATGCAACAGGAAAAATAGGGCGAGGCCCAGCACAAGTAAGGTCATCATTTCCTCCCTCAGTTTCGAATAACCTAACCGAGGATTGAAAAATTCCAAAGCATTGTGTTGGGCAGATGGATACCGCCTAAGTCAATGAATTATCAAGAAGCAAGGTCCGGCGTATCAAAACTGGGGTCGGCTTTACATAGGAACCAGGGATTAAGGAATGTCGTGAGGTCCTTGCCGTATGTCAGTGGCGTGCCGCCCGCAACTTCAACGGACCCGCCAGCTGCCAACAGGACGGCGTGGGCTGCAGCGGTATCCCACTCGCACGTAGGGCCCAGGCGCGGGTATAGGTCCGCTTCGCCTGTGGCCAGAAGACAAAGCTTCAGGCTGGAGCCGATCGAAACATGGTCGGCGCTCGGGAAATGAGAAAGCCATGCTTCGAGTTCTTGCGACCGGTGCGATTTCGAAGCAACGATTGTCAGCTTGTCGCCAATGCTGGGGCGTGTTGCAACGGGGCGTTCGTTCACCAATTCGCCATCCTCGACGTCTGCAATCCAGGCGCCTTGGCCAACAATGCCCCAATAAAGCTTGTTCATTGCTGGCGCGAGGACCAGGCCCATAACGGGACTGCCGTCCTTTATCAGGCCGATGTTGACAGTGAAATCAGACCCTTTTTTTATGAACTCCTTGGTGCCGTCCAGTGGGTCGACCAGCCAGAAAGTGCCACCAGAAATGTCAGGACATTTGCCTTCTGATTTTGCTTCCTCGCCGACAATCGGAATATCAGGGGCCAGTTCCTTCAGGGCAGCCTCGATGATTTCCTCGCCGCGACGGTCAGCTTCCGTGACCGGAGATTGATCGGCTTTTCCGTATACTTCGAAGTCCGAGTGATAGACCGCCATCACAGTTTCGCCCGCACGCAGGATGGTCGATTGAAGGGCTGGAATCATTGAGGCGAGGTCGTGCGACATGGGGATCCTTAAAAAATATGTGATTGGCCGCTTGGCGCTGGGCTTACAGTTGGCTATGGTTCTGCCATGATTGAGAAAAATCGCAAGTATTAATCGCGAGAAAAGCTGAAGCCGGGTGGGGTTTCACCATAGCGGAGGGGCATATGGCTAATATTGATTTTGCGGCGTTGTTGTGTTCGCGCCTTTGTCACGATCTTGTAAGCCCTGTCGGAGCGATAAACAACGGCTTGGAGGTGTTGCAGGACGAGCAGGAAGCCTCCATGCGGGAAGCCGTTTTGGACCTCATTGAAAAGTCAACGCGCCAAACAAGTAACAAGCTACAATTCTTCCGGCTTGCCTTCGGGGCAGGCGGTGGTTTTTCCGCTCAGTTGGATGTTCGCGAGTGTGAAAAAGCGATGCGCTCCTTTCTTTCAGGCAGTCGCGTTGATCTTGATTGGCAAGTGAATTTGGAAAGTGCGCCGAAAAACCTTGTTAAGGTGTTGCTGAATGTTGGTTTGGTGGTGTCAGAGTCGCTTATTCGCGGCGGCAAGATGAAACTGTCAACGGAGCAATCAGGAAACACCGTTACCGTTTCTGTCGTAGGCGAGGGGCAAAGGGTGATTTTGCAAAAGCCGGTTCGGGAGGCGATGGAAGGCAACCTTGCTGAAGAGGATTTGGACCCCCGGGCTGCTCCAGCATTTCTTGCTTCTGCTGTTGCAAAAGAAACAGGTGGGAATATTGTGGTTGAAGCCATCGGGGAAACAAACATTGCAGTATCGGCAACCCTTGTTTTTCCAGCAGAAGTGAACGCGGAATAAAGAAAGTTTTACACGTTCTTAACTCTTTTTGGCCAAGGTGCAAGGAGTGGGATTTTGAGAGGGTTCGGTTTCAGTTGAACCTGCATAGTGCCCCGCCAAAGTTGCCAGTTTGATTTAGCCGGACAGTGCCGAACACCCCTCCAGGGAAATTGGATATGGATGATCTATTAAACGAATTTCTTACCGAAACTGCGGAAAGCATCGACGTAGTAGATGTTGAGCTGGTGAAGCTGGAGCAGGATCCCAACAACAAAGAGGTGTTGGATAATATCTTTCGGCTTGTTCACACCATCAAGGGCACATGCGGTTTCCTTGGTTTGCCACGGCTTGAATCTGTCGCGCACTCGTCAGAAAACGTTCTCGGCAAGTTCCGAGATGGCGAGTTGGAGGTTTCCGAGCATGCCGTAACAGTTATCCTGGAGAGCCTTGACCGTATTAAGGAAATTCTGGCTGGACTTGAAGCGACCGAGGAAGAACCTGAGGGTGACGACAGCGAACTGATCGGCAGGCTCGATGCAATTGCGGAAGGGGCGCTGGCGCAGCAACCTGATCCAGAACCTGACACGATCGAAGGGGAAATCGTCGACCCGGGCCTTGGGCGTCCACTCAAGCCCGGCGAAGTTTCGCTGGCGGAGCTCGAAGCAGCATTTGAAAACGCGCCTGGGCCAGAAGAAGCAGCTGAGCCAGACATGCCGACATCAGAGCCGGCCGCAGCTTCTGCAAGCCAGGAAGGTGGCCTGTTTGACCGTATTGGTGGCGAAGATACGCTCGCTGTTGCCGCTCATCTGATTGCACAGCGCCTGGAAACAGATGAAAAACTAGCCAAATTCTTTGCGGGCACAACGGTGGAGCAGCGTAAGGGCCGCTTCATGGGCCTGATGCTTGCGCTGTTCAAAGATGACCTAGATGCAGCAGACAATGTTGGTCGCCAATTGGTGACGGTTGCTGGTTTCGCTGACGCCAACTTCGACCAGTTGCTGACGTTGATTAAGTCGGTCCTGGAAGAATGTCAGGTGAACGGGGACACCTGTGATGAAGCCGTGATGACTTTCGAACTGGTCCGTGAAGCCGTTGTGACAGCCGCCAAGGCAATTGCCAAGGCCGAGACCAATAAGGCAGGCACGTCTCAGGGCGCGCAACAGCAAAGCGGTGCCCGCGAGCAGAAAAAGGTTACTCAGTCCATTCGGGTTAGCGTGGACCTGCTTGAAGATCTGATGAACATGGTGTCAGAGCTGGTGCTGACCCGGAACCAGCTTCTGCAGATCACGCGCAACATGGAGAACTCCGAACTTGGTGTCCCGCTTCAGCGGTTGAGCCAGTGTACGACGGAACTCCAAGAGAATGTCATGAAAACCCGGATGCAGCCAATTGGCAACGCATGGGCCAAGCTTCCACGTATTGTTCGGGATTTGACGGTGGAACTGGACAAGAAGATCGACCTGGACATGCGTGGTGCCGACACTGAGCTGGACCGCCAGGTTCTGGAGTTGATCAAAGACCCGTTGACCCACATGGTTCGAAACTCGGCCGACCATGGCATTGAAACTCCAGCGGAGCGGATGGCTGTTGGCAAGCCCGAGAATGGCACAATCATCCTGAATGCTTACCATGAGGGCGGGCATATCATTATCGAGATCAAAGATGATGGTCGAGGCATTTCTGCAGCCAAGCTGAGCAACAAGATTTTGGAAAAGGGTCTCGCAACCCAAGCGGAACTGTCGGACATGTCCGATGCGCAGATCCAGAAGTTCATTTTCCACCCGGGCTTTTCCACAGCGGAAAAAATTACCAGCGTGTCCGGCCGCGGCGTAGGGATGGACGTGGTTCGCTCAAACATCGAGAAAATTGGCGGCACGATCGACATGAACTCGGTGGAGGGCAAGGGCAGTACCTTCCAGATCAAAATTCCTCTCACGCTGGCTATTGTTGCAGGTCTTATTGTCAAGGCAGAAGAAGAGCGGTATGCGATCCCACAAATCAGCGTGCTGGAGCTGGTGCGTGCCTCACAGAATTCGGAACACAAGATCGAGACCATCAAGGATACGCCTGTTCTCCGCCTGAGGAACAGGCTGCTTCCGCTTGTCTATCTCAATGAAATCCTTGGGTTTATGACCAGGGATGAGATCGATGCCCGCGAAAACGTGGATGACTTCATTGTCGTAACCCAGGTGGGAACCTTTACGTTCGGTATTGTAGTAGACCAGGTCTTTGATACAGAAGAGATTGTGGTCAAACCGGTTGCACCAATCCTCAAGGACCTGGAGATCTATTCCGGGAACACTATCCTCGGAGATGGCAGCGTTATCATGATCCTTGATCCCAATGGTATCGCATCGCTGGCGAACTCCGGTGTTGGTGATCACGAACATGAAGAGGCCGCTGCGGAGGATCTTGTGAAACGGTCCGTTGGCGATGAAAAAGAGAGCATGCTTGTCTTCCGGGCCGGCAGTGAGAATCCGAAAGCTGTACCACTTGCCTTGGTTGCCCGTTTGGAAGAAGTCGAGGTTGATACCATCGAGCTCTCCGACGGCAAGCATATGGTCCAGTATCGCGGTGCCTTGATGCCTCTCATTATGGCCCACCCTGAAATGAAGTTCCGTGAAGAAGGGCGTCAGCCGGTTCTCGTGTTCACGGATCGCGAGTATACGATGGGCCTCGCGGTCGACGAGATTCTCGATATTGTTGAAGAGGAACTCACAATCAAGCTCGCCTCCAACAAGGCAGGTGTGGTTGGTTCTGCAATCATTAACGGCAAGGCTTCTGAAGTCATTGACGTTTCCTACTATCTCGGTTTGGCATTCTCAGATTGGCTGCGCAGTCGTGACCTTTCCGAAGACGTCGCTCCATCCGCCGGTGCCAAGGTACTGCTGATTGATGATAGCGATTTTTTCCGTAACATGTTGCGCCCGGTATTGACTGTGGCCGGGTACCGTGTGCGGGCCGTGTCCAGTGCGGCTGCAGCCCTTGCACTTATGGAAGAGGGCGAAATGTTTGATTTGATCATATCCGACATTGAAATGCCGGATATGAACGGGTTTGATTTTGCGAAAGAGGTCAAGAAAGACAGCCGCTGGTCGGATACCGCGCTGGTCGCTCTTTCTTCGCTTGCGACAGAACGAGATATCAATCGTGGGCACGAAGCCGGCTTCGACGATTATATCGCCAAGTTTGACAAAGAAACGCTTCTGCGCAGCCTGGCTCAACAGCTGAAGATTAAGGGAGATGCAGCATGAGTGATCTTGTTGTCAGAGACGACCTGAGCCTTGTTGCCACAGGTACCCAGGATTTTGTCACTGTTCGTTTGGCTGGACAAACCCTGGGTATTCCGGTCCTCGGCGTGCATGATGTGTTGAACCCGCAAAAGATTACCAAGATTCCGTTGGCGCCAGAGTGGGTGTCTGGTGTTTTGAACTTGCGCGGGAAGATTGTGACGGCGATTGATCTCCGCCAGCGCCTAGGTCTGCCGCCACTTGAGCAGGGCAAGCAAAGCATGTCTGTTGTAGTGGAGCACAATGATGAGCCCTACAGCCTGCAAATTGATACGGTGGGCGAGGTTTTGTCCCTGGATGATCAGGACTTTGAACGAAACCCTGTCACGCTTGATCCCCGTTGGCGAGAAGTGAGCCGTGGGATCTATCGTCTAAAGAATGAATTGTTGCCTATTTTGGACGTAGATAAGCTTCTGCGCTTTGAAAGTAGCAACAAAGCTGCGTAAATACATGGAAACACCAAAACACTTGTCACCAATAGGGGTGGAGTTGGGAGACATTCGCAAATGAAACTATGTCTTGTCGTCGATGATTCAAAGGTAATCCGGAAGGTTGCCCGGCGCATTCTGGAAGAGCTGAACTTCGACATCGAAGAGGCAGTCGATGGCCAGGATGCCTTGGATGCCTGTGACCGAAACATGCCAGACGTGGTTCTTCTGGACTGGAACATGCCGGTCATGGATGGATTGGAATTTCTGAAAGCCATCCGGTCACGCGAAGGCGTCGAGCAGCCGATCGTTGTTTTCTGTACGACTGAAAACGATATGGCTCACATTCGTACGGCGATCGAAGCCGGTGCCAACGAATATATTATGAAGCCGTTCGATCGCGAAATCATCGAAGCGAAGTTTACGCAAGTCGGCTTAATGTAATTGAGGAAGAACGGGTGAGCTCAGCTGCCTCCAAATCTACGAATACTGCCTCGCAAAAAGGTGGCCCATATCGGGTGATGGTTGTCGATGACAGTGCCATCATTCGTGGCTTCCTTTGCCGCTATCTTTCCGAAGACCCTGATATCGAAGTGGTGACCACTGCGAACAATGGTGTTGTGGCACTTAGGCAATTGGCGACTAACGATATTGAGGTGGTGGTACTTGATATTGAGATGCCTGAAATGGATGGGCTAACCGCCTTGCCAAAGATGATCGATATGATCCCGGATTTGCAGGTTGTGATGGCATCAACATTGACGCGCAAAAATGCGGAAGTCAGCTTGCGATCCCTGCAGATGGGGGCAGTTGATTATGTACCAAAACCTGAAACAGCTCGTTCGGTAAACGCTAATATCGATTTTCGACGTGAGCTGGTCGACAAGGTTAAGGCTTGGGCTTCACGGCGTCGCAAGAAAAGAGGCGAAGAGCTACCGCGTTCCGATGAGACAGGTCCTAGCGGTAGCCCAGTTGCGTCTGCATCAGGGCACGCCGCGAGGGTTGTGTCGCCGCGATCCTCAGGGGCTCCGGCGGGGTTTGTAACTGCGCGACGCCCAGCAGCGCCGGTTTCAGTTGCATCGGCTCGGCAAGCAACGGTTTCAGATCCGATCAAGGATGTCCCGACGGAAAAGGACATCAAGCTTCGTACCGGTTCGTTCAGGCGGCCAAAGATTTTGGTCGTCGGGTCTTCAACTGGTGGCCCGCAGGCTTTGATGAAATTCTTTTCTGGCTTCAAAAAGCCACCTGCTGTGCCGGTTTTGATCACGCAGCATATGCCAGCGACCTTTACAGCTATTCTTGCAGAACACCTGGGGCAGGCTACAGGCTGGCCTTCGCAGGAAGGTAGAGAAGGCATGCCGATCCGACCTGGCGAAATCTATGTCGCACCCGGCGGTAGGCATATGGAAGTTGCGAACGATGGTGGTACGATGAAGATCCGCTTGACCGATGAGCCGCCGGAGAATTTCTGTAGGCCAGCGGTCGATCCTTTGTTCCGGAGCGTTGCCGCACTGTATGGCGAAAATGTCCTGGCGGTCATTCTGACCGGTATGGGGCACGATGGTCTGAAAGGCTCCAGGGAGTTGACGCGCCAAGGCGCAACGGTATTGGCCCAGGACGAAGCATCCAGTGTTGTCTGGGGTATGCCTGGTGCCGTCGCAACAGCAGGGCTTTGTACAGAAGTTCTTCCCGTTCTTGAACTTGGAGCGGCAACAGCCACACGATTGCAAGGAGGCGTCGGTTGAAAACGGAAGATTTTGAATTCCTTGCCGGGCTGTTGAAAGAGCGTTCAGGCCTGATGCTTACGCCAGACAAGGTCTACTTGTTGGAAAGCAGGCTGACACCCTTGGCGCGGAAGCGTGGCCTGGATACGCTTGATGCTCTGGTGCAGAAATTACGTCTGAGCAGGGACGAGGCGCTATGCGTGGATGTGACTGAAGCAATGACGACGAATGAGTCGTTCTTCTTCCGGGACAACACCCCTTTTGATCTGTTCAAAAATCACGTGCTGCCCGCAATGGAAAAGTCGCGTGGGGGGCAAAAGCGCCTGCGTATCTGGTGTGCGGCAGCGTCTACTGGCCAGGAGCCTTATTCGCTGGCGATTTTGCTACGCGAAAACTGGATGAAATGGCAGAATTGGAAGATCGAGATTATCGGTACCGATATCTGCACCCAGGTTCTGGAAAAGGCAAAAGCCGGGACATATAGCCAGTTTGAGGTTCAGCGGGGCCTGCCCATCCAGATGCTGATCAAGTATTTCACCCAGGAAGGCGATACCTGGCAGCTTAATAATGACATTCGCAATATGGTGACCTTCCGGTCCTTTAATCTGTTGAACAATTTTATCGGGCTTGGGTCCTTTGATGTGATCTATTGCCGGAACGTTCTAATTTATTTTGACCAGAATACGAAGAAGCAAGTTCTGGAACGCATGCGGAAGGTTTTGTCGGATGACGGCACCTTGTTCCTTGGGGCAGCAGAAACCGTCCTTGGTATTACCGATGCCTTCAGGCCTGTGCGAGGCCAGCGCGGCATGTATGTGCCCAGCGATGGGTCGGCGGAAAAGCTCATGGGGCTTGGCTAAGACCAAAAGAAAAGGCGGCACCGGTGCCGCCTTTTACCTTTTATAGATTGCCGTGGATTGGTTAGCTAGCAGCGGCTTCCGTCTCTTCAGAAGGATTCCGCAGCACATAGCCTCGACCCCAGACGGTCTCGATATAGTTTTCTCCGTCGGACGCTGCGGCCAGCTTCTTCCGCAATTTGCAGATAAAGACGTCGATAATTTTCAGCTCAGGCTCATCAATACCGCCATATAGGTGGTTCAGGAACATTTCTTTGGTCAAGGTACTGCCCTTCCGTAAAGACAGCAACTCAAGCATTGCATATTCCTTGCCGGTCAGATGAACGCGCTGATTATCAACTTCAACTGTTTTAGTGTCCAGGTTGACGGCCAATTTACCGGTCTTGATGATCGACTGCGAATGGCCCTTGGAGCGCCGAACGATCGCATGAATACGGGCGACCATCTCTTCCTTGTGGAAAGGCTTGGTCATATAGTCGTCAGCGCCAAACCCAAGCCCCTTGACCTTGTTTTCCATCTCAGTAAGGCCAGACAGGATTAGAATAGGTGTGTTGACCTTGGCTGTCCGAAGCTTTTTCAAGACATCATAGCCATGCATGTCGGGCAGGTTCAGGTCGAGGAGGATAATGTCATAGTCATAGAGTTTGCCCAAATCCAGACCCTCTTCGCCCAGATCGGTGCTATAGACATTAAACCCTTCCGCATTGAGCATCAATTCGATGCTGCGGGTCATAGTTGGGTCATCTTCGATTAGAAGAACACGCATAATTATTCCCCATGGATTCTAGAGGGAAGACGATTGCCAGGATCGCGCATTCCCCCAAATTCTTCCTGTTGAAACACTTCCGGGAACCCAAAAATACGGCGACCCCATCCCCGGATGGCGCATGTTTCTATGGTTAATGTTAACGAAGGTTAACGAATTGTCCAAGAAAAATCGAGTGAAGTGCAAAGAGGTTTGACTAGTTAACCATGGGCTTTTACCAATCTTTAAAGTGATTGAGCCATTATAATCGCTGCCAGTTGAGAGAACTGCCATAGACTAGGGGTAGTCTGGCCAGATGGGCTATCAGGCAGTTGGGGTTACACGAGGGACAATGCGCAGTCTAATTCAGGAAATTGAGCGAGTTCAGACCGAACGTCGTTATGGACGTGTTACTGGTGTTCGCGGCCTGTTGGTGGAGCTGGCAGGTATCGGGCAGCATATCTCGATTGGGTCGCGGCTTGAGGTAGAGACCCGTAGTTACCGCAAGGTTCCTGTTGAAGTTGTCGGCTTTCGCCATGAGACAGCACTGGCCATGCCATTTGATGCCCTGGAAGGTGTTGGTGTTGGCTGCCGTGCAGTCCTGACCCAAAGCGAACCGGTCGTCTTCCCGTCAAAAGCATGGCTCGGCCGTGTTGTGAACGCGCTGGGCGAACCGATCGACGGTAAAGGGCCAATCCAGCATGGCACCCGGCCTTCGCTGCTCAGAGGAAGCCCGCCACCGGCGCATAGCCGGCAACGTGTGGGCGGTAAAGTTGATGTAGGCGTCAGGGCACTGAATACCTTTATCACCTGTTGTCGTGGTCAGCGACTTGGCATCTTTGCCGGGTCAGGCGTCGGTAAATCAGTTCTTCTGTCGATGGTTGCGCGGCATTCTTCCGCAGATGTCAGCATTATCGGCCTGATCGGTGAACGGGGGCGTGAAGTACAGGAGTTTATCGAGGACGATTTGGGTGAAGATGGCCTGGCAAAATCTGTTGTTGTTGTAGCGACATCTGATGAATCGGCTTTAATGCGCCGTCAGGCAGCTCATCTTACCATAACCCTGGCAGAATATTTCCGCGATGGCGGGGCCGAAGTGATGTGTATGATGGACAGCGTCACTCGCTTTGCAATGGCACAGCGTGAAATCGGCCTGGCCGGTGGCGAGCCGCCCACCAGCAAGGGTTATACTCCAACTGTGTTTACCGAATTGCCAAAGCTGCTTGAGCGTGCAGGGCCCGGGCCTCGGGGCTCTGGAAATGTGACAGGATTGTTTTCTGTGCTTGTTGAAGGTGATGACCACAACGAACCGGTCGCGGATGCCGTTAGGGGTATTCTGGATGGCCACATCATTATGGAACGGGCCATTGCCGAGCGCGGGCGGTTTCCCGCAATCAATGTCCTGAAGTCGATTTCCAGGACCATGCCGCGCTGTAACTCTGACGACGAAAACTTGATCGTGCGTGAAGCAAAAAAATTCATGTCCACGTATGCGGATATGGAAGAAATGATCCGATTGGGGGCATACCGGCGGGGAAGCAACCCTGATGTCGACGCAGCAATCGGATATCATGATTCCTTTGAAGAGTTTCTAAGCCAATGGAAAGACGACAAGACGTCACTTGCTGACGGCTATCTTCAGCTTAAGCAAATTCTCGAAACAGGACCCGCGCAACTGAACCTGTCCGGCGCAGCATAAAGGATAGCTGTGAGCAAACTGGCAAATATTATTAGGCTGAGAAAGTGGGAGCTGGATGAAAAGCGTCGGCGCCTAGCTGACCTCCAGGGCGAGCGGGAAGAAATAGTCTCAGCTATTGATGCCATGGAAGCGGAGGTAATCGAGCAGTCTCGCAACAGTGGACTGGAAGTTTCGGCAGTGGCCATAGGTGCTTACATGGAAGGTGTTCGGATTCGCCAGGATCAGCTTTCCCAAATGTTGGCTGCAAAAGAACGGGAAGTCAGCAAGCATCAGGATATTGTGGCTGAGGGGTTTCGCGAGCTAAAGACCTTCGAGATTGCACAAAGCCGGGAAAAAGCCAGGGTCGTTGCAGCCGAAGCTAAAGTGGAACAGGATGCTTTTGACGAACTCGGGATTCAGAACCATGCGCGGGAGGAAGCTCTAGCTGATCCGCGCTATGTCAACATGCGCCGAAGATAAGCTTTTCCCTGAAGAGCCATCCTGAAATTCCCAGTAGAATCATTTTCTTACGTCACTGTTTCTGGTATTAGGAAAGGAACAGGGGAGAAAATGATGAGCCTTTCGGATCAGGCAATATTGGAACAGCTGCAAGCGCTGGACCGGATGCATCACCTGCATCCCTTTACCGACCCCCAAGCAGTGAAGAAGGCCGCCCCATTCGTAATTGAGCAGGCCAAAGGTGCGTATATCACCGGGCAAGAAATACGGCTGCTTGATGCCATGGCCGGGCTAGGTTGTGTAAATATCGGGTATGGCCGGGAAGAAATGGCTGACGTCGCAGCCGAAGCGATCCGAACGCTCAGCTATTATCATAGCTTTTCAGCTGTTTCTAACCCTTATGCTGCTGCGCTTGCGGGTAAAATTGCGGCGCTTGCTCCAGGTGACCTGAACAAGGTTTTTTTCGCTAACTCTGGTTCCGAGGCTAATGAGACCCTGATGAAGCTGGCGTATCTCTATTGGCGGCGGAAGGGGAGGCCCAACAAGCGTATCCTCATTTCGCGAGAATATTCCTATCACGGCAGCACATTGGCGACCACGCGGTTGAACGGCAACAGGCCAATGATTGAGGACTTCGGTCTCGATGGCGGTGCGGATGTCATCAAAGCAATCTCACCCTTCTGGTACCGTTGCGGTGGCGACCTGGAGCCAGAAGAGTTTGGCCTTCACGCAGCGAAAGAGATTGAAAAAAAGATTTTAGCTGCCGGCGCCGACAATGTTGCCGCCGTGATTGCAGAGCCTGTTCAAGGCACGATGGGCGCCGTCGTGCCGCCCCAGAGCTATTGGCCAGAGGTCGCCCGCATATGCAAGGAGCATGATGTCCTTTTAATCGCTGACGAAGTGGTGACTGGTTTTGGCCGGACGGGAAACTGGTTTGCGCAGGAAACCTTTGGTTTCCAGGCTGACATGATGACCCTGGCAAAAGGTCTGTCTTCCGGGTATGCGCCCATTTCGGCATCCGTGGTATCAGATGAGATCGCTGACGTTATTGAAGGGCAGAGCGGCGTACTACAGCATGGTTTCACCACGTCAGGGCACCCCTTGGCATCTGCATTGGCACTTAAGAATATCGAAATTATCGAAACCGAAGACCATGTTACGAGGGTGCGGACGGATATCGGCCCATACTTTGCTAAGACGCTGAAATCACTTGAAGATCATCCCCTTGTCGGGGAGGTGCGTGTATCTGGCCTGATCGCAGGCATAGAGCTGGCGAAGGATAAGGAAACCAGAGAGCAATACCCATTGGAGGCAAACATATGTAACCATGTTAGCCAGATGGCTTTGGTTCGAGGTTTGATCGTTCGACCTGCAGGTAATGTCGTGGTTTTATGTCCGCCTTTCGTTATCACCCATGCAGAGATCGACTTTATGGTCGGTGTTATGCGGGATGCCCTTGATGAAACCTATAAGGCCATTCATCAGTCTTAGGGTTTCACAGGTTGCGCTTGTGCCGTTTTGCCGCGGCTCCAGGCGACCAGCAAGTTGCCGCCCATCACTAGCGCAAGGCCGACAAAAGCATACATATTCCAGATGTATCCTTCGAACACCGTCGAAATAAGGAGGGCAATCACCGGCGTTAGTACGCTCATGTATGCAGCACGGCCAATACCAATTTGTTCAATCAGCCAGATATACATAGAAAAGGCGATTACTGTACCAACAATGGCTAGATATAGCAGTGACCCTACATAGGACACTGTTGGGTCAAATCCCGCTGGCTTGCCGCTATACAGGGCATAAATGACATTGAATAGCGCGCCATAACCCAATGCCCAGGCGTTGAAAGAAAACAAGGGCATCTGCCGCGAACCACTCGTTCCGGCAAAAGTGTTGCCGAATGAGCAAACAATCGCTGCGCCAAGGCACAAGAGCAGGCCGCGAAAGGCCTCATCATCCAAAGTGAAGCTGTCAATTTCCGGTTTGAAAATAAGGACTAGGCCGAGGATGCCGAGCAAGGCTGCAACCAGTGCGCTGGGCTTTATCGTGTTTCCCAGAAATAGCCGCCCATTGATAATATTCAGGAAGGAAAGCAGCGCAAACGTGATAGCCACAAGTCCGGAAGTGAGATATTCAGCGCCGCTATATGTCAGCACGTAGGTCGCAGAAAACAGAAATAAGCCGGTACACGCTGGCCACAGGTGCTGGTGCAGCGGGAACCTTAATCGTTCCTTCCTGATCAGGCAGACGAGGAAGAGCGTGCTTGAAGCGATGCCAAAGCGGTAAACAAGCGACCATTCCTTAGGAACGACACCGAGCTGTAGCTCAATCGCGTACCAGGTAGACCCCCAAATCAATACACAACCAATAAATGCCAATGTTACGCGCACATCAGTACCCCTAAAAGAACCTTAAATTGAGATACGCTAATTTGTGAATGGTTCAAGTCAGTTATTTCTAGGCAGCCAGTTTTATGCCGACTGTAGCAGGGCTTCGATCTCTACGGGGAAAGGTTGTGCTTCGGTGATGGTCAACTGCCCGTTATAGCCATTTGCGGCCAGGGCAGAATTGAACAGGTCAGAAGCTTCATGGCGGAGCGCCGCCGGCAGAGGCTTTTCTGATCGCATCGCAAGGTCGAAACGATTCTCTCTGACAAGGCCATCCAGCTGAATGGCGCCAAGAATGGAGAATTGGACTTCGACGACGAAACGCTGGGCATCTCCATTTTCATCGTCCTCGCCACTCATATTGTCTTTGCCGCTACCTGTACCCTCTTCTCTCGGCGGCGGTCCGAACAAGAAGGCTACCAACGGCATGTCAGGAAAGCGCAACTCTAGAGGAATTAGCATGGGCCTCCATTCACGCGTCGTGTCAGTGGCAGCAAGCATCAAGCGGCTCAGCTCTGACTTCATTGCGTCAAAAAGTGACTTGTTGGCCTGTTCCAGAGCCCGGGATGCCTCTTGCCCCAACCAAGCTTCGGGGCTGCCACGTCCGGCTGCACTCAGGAAAAATAGCAGGCTGTTCACCAATTTCCCGCCGCCTTGGGCACCTTTGCTTGCGAGTTGGCCAGCCAAGGCGGGGTCAGCTCCCAATACAGTGGCAAAGCTTTGCTCTAGCGTGGGCCATTGATGGGCCCCCAACGTGCTGAGGGCGGAGCCTGCGGCCAGTTGGGAGGCCACATCTACCAGGGGCGTAGGTAATGGGCCGTGCTGCAATTGTGTGGCTTGGCCGGGCAAGATGGTAATCAGGTCTTCGGTGGTGGGGCGCATGCCGTTGGGCATTGTCAGAAACAGGTCACCGCGCGTAGTTTCTATACGGAAATCAGCGCTGGGGCCTTTTGGGGTCAGAAAGGCTCTGACTGTGTGCACGGCCTTGACCTGGGCTTCTCCTGGCGCGCCCGTTGGAGAGGTGTTCTGGCTGACCGTGATCGTTACGGGCCTGCGCTGGCCAGAGCCCGGCGAAGCCAATATTGCATTGAATGTCGCCTGTTTGGTTTGCTGTGCCGTGACTTGGGATTCCTCAGCGACTGATACCTTTATCTGTTCGCCAGAAAGGTTTTGAGCCTGGGCCAGTGGGATTATAAAATTTCCTTTTGACGTTTCGATGGTCGCAAGCGTTCCTGCTGAGGGACCAAATGCGGATATGGCCAACGGAAGGGTCTTAGCCTCATCCGGCGGCAGTGGGCGAACCGACAGAACTGTCGCGACTTGTGCTGGCGAGACCTGACTTATCCTGGCATCCATCACCTGAAGAGAAAGCGCTTGGCCTGACGCTGAAAATGCCTTGATCGATGGCCCCAGGCCATCTTGAGGTCCAGGTGTGCTGATTTCAGTGAGGGATGATCTGGGAATAAAATGGCTGGGGTCAAAGGCTTTTGGCAGGCCTATCTCCTGGCCTCCTGCTCGCATGTATCCTGCGCCTTTGTTGTTACCCTGTTGGGCTGCGATCAGAGTGGCCAGGTCTGGACTACTGTTGCGACTTGCGAGGAAATCTGGATTCCCAGTCTGTCCCGGGTTCGACCCGCTTTTTTGGGTTGAAGCTGTGGCATTATCTTCCGTCGAAACACTGGATATCGATTGATTGGCGTTCAAGGAAGCCGAGTTGCTTGATTGCGGGGTGCGTCCCAGCACATTCACCAGTGTGTCTGTAGGTGCCAGTGAGCTTGATTTTGTTTGGGCGGTAGGTCCATATCCAGTTTTGGTGGGCAGCGGTGCGGTGTTCGGTACTTGTTGGTCCGACGCCGGAGTTGATGGCTGTTGTGGTACATGAATGGCAATGACGATTAAAGAAAGCCTTACCGGAGGGTCAATGATTAGACCGTTTCGCTCGTGGAGGTCTGCGGATACTTTGTGTCCAGCTTCAACGATTTCCAGTTTAACGTCATCTCCGGGACGTAATCCGGCATCAGGTCGCAGAGCGAAGGTTGCTGTCTCGGTTACAATGATTGGCCGGCCTTCGTTATCGATCTTGCTGACCTGTTCCTTGAGGCGTTCGCCAACTTCCAGGTGGGCTGCAGTTGCAGAGATTGAAACGGCGGGTTCGCGGCCCCGCAGTTGTTCGGCCTGTTCATTTTTTGCGGACTGATCGCCCTTGTGCTCGCGCGCTTGTGTTTGCGCCTGCTGCGGGTCCCTGGACACACTGCTGGTTTTGCCGGTCGTTCTCGTGACCGGTTCGACGGGTTTTGGCAGGGGTGGCCCGGAGATATCACTCATTCCGCAGTCCTTTTAACCCGGGCTGCTGAAAGGACGGTTTATCGTCCGGTAATTGCTGCAGCCAGAGCTTTGATGTCCGTTGCCGCCTCCGATTGAGGGTGTCTAATCAGAAGAGGCACTTGGGACCTTATCGCGTCAACGACTTTTGGGTCATTTTTGATAATACCGCTAAGTGGTGGTGAAATCTTCAAAAAACCTTCGCAAGCTCGTTTGATGGCTGCAAAGGCTTTCTCGCCTTCCTTCTTGGATGCGACGTTGTTGACCACAATTGAAATGTCAGCTGTAGGGTTGCGCATATGAGTTACTTTGATGAATGCATATGCGTCCGTCAGGGATGTCGGATCTGCCGTCATCACCACAAGAACGCGCCCCTTGTGCTTGGATAGCGTGGTCACAGAAGGGTCAATGCCCGCGGCCAAGTCCAGCAAGACATGGTCATAATTGTCTGCGAGACGGGTCAGGTCGCTACGCATGCCGACAAGTGTTTCCTTGGACAGTGATCCAAGAGCTCCTGACCCGGATTTACCGGGAAGAACATCAAATCCGGCGCCTGCAGTATCTTTAAAGGGCGTAATGATATCTGCCATCGCAGCATCTTTTGTGATCACTTGGCCGAGGTCTTTGTCTGGCATCATCCCCAATTGGATATCGACGTTGGCTAGACCCAAATCACCATCAAACAACAGAACCTTCTTGCCGGCATGCGAGAGGGCGTGGGCCAGTGAAACCGAAACCCAGGTTTTACCAACACCACCTTTACCCGACGCAATTGTGATCAAGCGTCGCTCCAACGTTTCTTTGCGATCTGTAGTCACAGGGTCATTCATGATTTCTTATCCGTCAGTGGGTCGGTTTTGCTACGACGAGGTAGGGCTGTAATCAGCTTGGAAAGCGCCATCGGTGTGGCCGGATCAAGGCCATCAGCCACAAATGGACTTCTGCTGAGTGCTGCCAGGGATAGGTGGCCGGGCCGGGCGGCCATGATGATGCTGGCGTAGCGACGCGAAGCATCCAGGCGAGTGGCAATAAAGCGCTGGCAGCCCAGCCGGGAAAATACACCTGCAATTTCCTGGGCATCCAGCGCATCAAGCCCAGCCGGCATCACCAGTACGGGCTCAGCGTCTACGGATCTTATGAAGCTCAATATTTCGCGTAGATCGTCCATATCGAACGGGTTGGTTCCTGGGGTATCAATGATAGTCAGCCCGCTTTTATTACTGCTTGAGCGGACCACAGCGCTTAGTTCTTCCGGCGAAGCTGCAGTTGAAACCGTTTGTTTCATTAGCTGAGCAAAGTGGTCCAGTTGCTGGATACCTGATGCCTTCACGGTGTCTGTGGAGATGAGCTTTACGGGGCGTTCATGAAGAACGGCATCTGCTGTAAGTTTGGCTGCGCAGATGGTTTTCCCAGCCCCGGGTGGGCCTACAAGCATGATTGGCCGCGTGGTGCTATCCGTCAGTGGGCTGAAACGAATGGATGTCTCAAGGGCAACGGAAAAGGCGTCAATAAGGCTTCCACCATCAACCGCGCGGGCAGCCTCGCTTATATGAGATGCCGTTTCAAACGGGAGTCCATGATGGTTCAGTACTGCGTTTATGTCAGCTGCATCAAAATCCCGAGATTGCGGGACTGGGTGCGAAATCTCGAACGCGGCAGGCGTTTGTTTCGGTTCGGGAGCCGTCTCAGGTGGTGCAGGTGTTGCTCCCGCTTCTAGTGCCGCCGTCACTCGTACGCCACTCTTGCCTTCCTCTATCTGAATGATAATGGCATCCGGCCCCAGTTCGTTCCGGACCAGCCCCATTACCTCGGACATTGTCTTGGCATGAAAGGTTTTTAACCGCATCGCGTTTGTTTGTCCTTGTGCGAGCCGACCTAGGCTCAGCTATCGCTTAAATTTGGCCGAGAGTTCGAATTTTTGCCTGCGGATGAATTTCGTTCTGGCTCATCACAACGGTGGCGGGTCGGAAACGCTCAACAATTGACCGAACATATGGGCGAACCAGTGGACTTGTAAGCAGGACAGGCGCTTCACCGCGTTCTGCTTGCTGGTCATATACCATACGAACTGAATTGATAAACTCTTGCAGCCGTGTAGGGGCCATCGCCAATTGCTTTTCTTCGCCCTGGCCTACAAGGCTTTCTGCGAAAGCCTGCTCCCACTCTGTTGAAAGGGTGATGAGGGGTACCAGACCTTCCACATTTGAATAGGCTGCGCAAAGCTGTCGCGCCAGTCGCGTACGGACGTGCTCGGTGATGGAAACAATGTTTTGCGTGAACCCTGTAGCCTCGGCGACGCCTTCGAGAATTGTAGGAAGGTCGCGAATCGAGATCCGTTCGGTGAGCAGGGATTGCAGAACCCTTTGGATGCCAGACGTTGTGATTTGATTTGGCACAATATCGGCCACCAACTTTTGGTGATCTGACGGCAGGTCGTCCAGCAACTTCTGAGTTTCCGCATAAGACAGCAAGTCAGACATATTGTCCTTGATAACCTCTGTCAGGTGGGTGGTGATCACCGTAGCCGCGTCTACCACTGTGTAGCCACGGAAGCTGGCCTCTTCGCGTGCGCCAGAGTCCACCCAGGTGGCAGGTAGGCCAAACGCAGGCTCGGTTGTCGCCTCGCCTGGAATCTGAACCGGTTGGCCCTGAGGGTCCATGACCAAAAGCATACCCGGCCGGATATCACCGCGGCCAACTTCGGTTTCTTTTACACGCAAAACGTAGGTGTTCGCCGGTAGCTGCATATTATCCAGAATACGGACAGAAGGCATTACAAAGCCCATTTCTGTTGCCAACTGGCGCCTAAGGGCTTTGATCTGGTCTGTTAGCCTGAAACCGCTATCGTCATTGATCAGCGTGAGCAAGCCATAGCCAAGCTCAAGCCTGAGCTGGTCAATGGCAAGTGCTGACGAGATTGGCTCCTCGGCCGGGACGGCAGATTTCTTTTCTGCATCCTCTGCAATTGCAACTTGTTGGGCTTCAACAGTTTTCTTGTTCGTCAGCATAAATGCTGAAACGCCCAGGATGGAGCCGAACAAGGCAAACGGCAGAAGTGGCAGGCCTGGCATCAAACCCATTGCGAGCAACAGTCCACTCGAAACGCCCAAAGCCCTGGGGTAGCCGCTGAGTTGGCCAAACAAGGCTTTGTCTGTCGCGCCGGAGATACCCGCTTTAGTCACAAGAAGCCCCGCAGAGGTAGATACGATAAGAGCGGGAATTTGTGAGACAAGGCCGTCACCAACCGTCAGGATCGTGTATCGATTAACGGCATCACCGAAGCTAATATCGTTGATGACCACACCTACAATGATCCCGCCGACGATATTAATGATGGTAATCAGGAGGCCGGCGATGGCATCACCGCGTACGAACTTCGCGGCACCGTCCATCGAGCCGAAGAAAGTGCTTTCGTCCTCCAGTTCTTGCCGTCTGCGCCGCGCTTCGGGTTCATCGATCAAGCCGGCGGACATATCGGCATCAATGGCCATCTGTTTGCCAGGCATGGCGTCCAGGCTGAAGCGTGCCGCTACTTCTGCGATCCTTCCCGAGCCCTTCGTGATGACCACAAAATTCACAATGACGAGGATGGCAAAAACAATGATGCCAATGACAACTTGTCCTCCCATCAGGAAGTTACCAAAAGCCTCGATCACTTTCCCAGCAGCATCTGTACCTGTGTGGCCTTCAGCCAAGATCAACCGTGTGGATGCCAGGTTCAGGGATAGCCGCAGCATGGTGGCAATAAGCAGAATGGTCGGAAAACTGCTCATTTGCAGCGGCTTCTGGATAAACAGGGTTGTCATCATCACCATGACCGAGAAGGTGATTGATGCCGCCAGCATGATGTCGAGCAACCAGCCAGGCATCGGCATGATCAACATCATAATGATGGTAACCATTCCAAGGGCAAAGGCGATGTCGGAGCTCTTCAGGCCGGCCATCACTGTGCTGAAGCTCATTCCGCCTTGCTGCCCACCTGGAGCTGAATCATTCATTTGCTACCACTCATTCAGTTGCCCAAAATCCTGCACTAGACAGAGGCCCGATGGTTGCTATCACCGGGTTGTGGAATCGAAACACCGTCTGCATGATATTGGTTCAATTTGTTTCTGAGTGTTCTGATGGAAATTCCCAAAATATTCGCAGCATGGGTACGGTTGCCAAGGCAATGCTTCAGGGTATCGATGATGAGATCTCTTTCAACTTCAGCGACAGTTTTGCCAACCAGAGTTGCTGAAACTTCAGGGTCCACGCCGCTATCGTCGTTGGTATCACCATAGGCAGGCCCTTCCGGAGCACGACTTTCGCCAGACCCAGTAACCGCGAGATTGCCACTTGCATCCGGTAAAAGAACTGCAGCGGCGGAGATCTCATCACCCGACGCCAGCAGTACTGAACGGTGCATCGTATTTTCCAGTTCACGAACATTCCCGGGCCAGTTATGGGCTTTCAGAACCTTCATTGCATCCGCGCCGATGGGCCGCTCTTCAACTTGGTTCACTTCCGCATATTTCTTGGCGAAATATTCAGCCAAGGCCTGGATGTCTGAAGGGCGCTCCCGCAATGGGGGCACCCGCAGATTGACCACATTGAGGCGGAAGAAAAGGTCTTCGCGGAACTTGCCGTCTTTAACCTCTTGTTGCAGATTTCGGTTGGACGTCGCGACAATTCGAATGTTGACATTCACCAACTTCGAGCCGCCGACACGGTCTATCTGGCGCTCTTGGATGGCGCGTAAAAGCTTGGCCTGCAGACGAACATCCATCTCCGAAATCTCGTCCAGCAACAGCGTGCCGCCGTCAGCTTCCTCGAACTTGCCAATCCGCCGTGCAACAGCACCGGTAAAGGCCCCTTTTTCATGGCCGAACAGTTCTGATTCCAGAAGGTTTTCTGGGATTGCAGCACAGTTTACAGCGACAAAGGGTTTGTTCGCTCTGCGGCTCTTTTGGTGCACAAAGCGCGCCATGACCTCTTTACCTGTACCGGATTCGCCGGTGATCAGGATGCTGGCTTCCGACGGCGCAACTTGTTCCGCGAGCGCTGCTACATTTTTCATGACCGCATCGCGGTAAATGAAAGACTGACTATCCTCAGCAACGGCTTCCAGAACAGCGGCAATCAGTTCAGCATCTGGTGGCAACGGAATATACTCTTTCGCGCCCCCACGAATGGCGGCGGCGGCCGTCTTTGGATCCGTCCCAATGCCGCAGGCAACAACGGGGATTGAGAAATGTTCTGCCCGAAGTTTTGGGATGAGCGAGGGGATATCCAGAGAGATTTCAACCATCAATAAGTCTGCGCCACGGCTCCGCAATATCGATAGGGCGGTATCCGTGTCCGGCGCGTGGGTGACTTGGGCACCACGGTCCATCGCAATCTGGCTGGCCGCACCCAATTGGCCATTAAGCGTTCCTACAATCAGCAGTCGCATTTTATAGTCTCCGTTACGTCAATCCACACACTAAGCGGATCACACGCTTCATAGCTGTTATTGCCTGGGCAATTGACGTTTTCGCAAATGATCATTTGAAAAATGTTATCCTTTGGGCAGGCGGTAAAACGGTATTCAGGAGCATCTCAAGGCGCCGCGGATTTTCCTTGCGACGAATAGATGTTGCTCCCATGGCATAAAGGTTGTTCACCAGTGCTTCTTCGTCTGTACAGTGCTCGGTCTTCGCCGCGAGCGGGATGAAGAACAGATGAGCCATCAGGGCACCGTAAAATGTAGTCAGCAAGGCGACGGCCATAGCGGGGCCAATCTGCGCAGGGTTATCCAAATTACCCAACATCCGCACCAGTCCGATAAGCGTTCCGATCAGTCCCATTGCCGGAGCAACATCTCCAGCTCGCCGAAGAAAGTCGACTGACCTCATGTGGCGTGAAGAAGCCGTGCTTGCCTCACGTCTAAGGATCTGTTCGATCTCTTCCGGTTCAGTAGCGTCCACCACCAACTGAATGGCTTTCATCAGAAAAGGTGTGTCTTTTAACTTGGGCAATAAACGTTCCAGTAACAAAATATCATTGTGTTTCCGAGCTTCCACAGCGATCTTCATGATCTTGATGGCTTCTTCGGAGGGATCGCGTTGGCCATGACGAAGCAGCGTCCATATGTTGACTGGCAATGTCATCATTTCCTGAAAGCGGAAGCTGATGGCTGTAACAGCAAAGGTTCCCAGGACGACGATCATGACTCCCTGGAGGTTGATGAAGGCCCATGGCGACCCACCAAGCCAAATGGCGCCTGCAACCAACAGGAAGGCTGTCAACATACCTAAAATCGTGCTCATAAGCCGTCTGTCCCCCTTGAAATCACGAACTTAGTTCGCGCCGCCGTCCAGCTTGATGATTTCTGTCATGGTCACGCCCAAGTGATCTTCTACGAGCACGACCTCTCCGCGGGCTACCAGCCGGTTATTCACATAGATATCAATTGCTTCGCCGACTTTTCGGTCCAGTTCGACGACCGCTCCCGGCGCTAGTTTCAGCAGTTGGCTCACCTCAAGGGTCGATTTACCAAGGACAGCCTGAACCCTAACGGGTACGTCAAAGACGGGTTCCAATTCCTGGGCGGACCGGACCTGTCCATCTTCTTTGGGGGCAAGGTCAGGACTGCGGCTGGATCCATCGTCCAGATTTTGCAAGCCAACGTCGCCTGAATTTTCGTCTTCGTTTGCCATTCAGTAATTCCTTATTCAGGTCCACCCAATGCTACTGGTTCAGCAGCGTCGTCATTCTCAATTATTGGTTCTTTTCCAGCTTCAGCCTGTGAGCCGCTGTCTGCATCAGACATGACGAAACGTTGTACGGCTGTTTCTACTTCTCTCATGATGGTGTCATGTTTTCTTTCCGTGCCGCCGTCAGGCCATTCAACTCTGCAATCCTGCGGGCCTAGCCCAGGTTCTCCGATCAGCACGATATCGCCCGGAAAGCCAGTTGATGCCTTCAGGTCTTCCAGCCGTTCGTTTACCGGGTCCAGCAGTGCCTCGGATACCCGCACAACCAATCTGGGCTCCTTGTGGGCTGTCGCCAAACAGTCTTCAATCAGGGCTTCGATTTCAGCCATCGGGTGTGCCCGGATCAATGCAGGAGATAATTTTGAAGCAATTGCATATGCCAGTTGAACCATGTCCTGCTTGATGCCGGACTCGAGCTGAGACTTCTGCGAAAAGAGTGCATGGGCACCTTGAGCAATCTGGCTCAGGGTTTCCTTCGTTGCGGCTTCAATATCCTGCAGCGCCTGATTGCGGCCTTCTTCGAAGCCGTGGGCATATGCCTCCGACTTGATCGTTTCAGCATCCGCGCGCAGCCGTTCAAGCTCCTCATCGAAGCGGCTTTTGGCACCGCCATCAAAGGCTTGATCAAATCGATATTTTACTGGTTCAGCCATTCGTCATCATATCGCTTCTAATAGATCAATTCGTCTTCGCCTTTGTTATCCGACAGCAGAATTTCACCTGCTTCAGCCAGATCCTTGGCTTTGTTCACCATATCCATTTGGGCTTCATCCACATCCCGCAGGCGTACAGGACCCATGGCTTCCATGTCTTCCCGAAGGATTTTCGCGGCCCGTTCCGACATATTGGAAAAGAACAGATCCCGCAGGGTGTCGGATGCGCCTTTCATTGCGAGAGCCAGTTTGTCCTTGTCCACATTCCTGAGCAGCGTCTGAACGCCACTTGGGTCTAGGTTCGCAAGATCTTCAAATGTGAACATCAGCGCACGGATACGCTCTGCAGAGTCTCTGTTCCGGTCCTCGAGAGCAGCCAGGAACCGGGATTCAGCGCTACGATCAAGGAAGTTGAAGATCTCCGCGATGGTTTCGTGACTGTCGCGGCGGCTGGTTCGCGCCAGATTGTTCATAAACTCGACGCGAAGTGTCTGTTCAACTTTGTCCAGAATATCTTTCTGAACGGCCTCCATCCGCAGCATCCGCATGATGACTTCCATCGAGAAATCCTCAGGCAACACAGACAGGACGCGAGCGGCGTGTTCAGCTTTAATTTTTTGAAGAACAACAGCAACCGTTTGCGGATATTCATTCTTGAGATAGCTGGCGAGAACGACCTCGTTCACATTACCAAGCTTATCCCACATGGTCCGCCCAGCTGGGCCACGGATTTCATCCATAATTTGCTGCACGCGGTCGCCGGGCAGCATTTTCGATAGCAGCCTTTCAGTGCTGTCAAACGACCCGTTCAAGTTCCCAACGGTTGAAACTTTGGACGCGAATTCAACAAAAAGTTCCTCGACATCCGTTGCCGCGACTGTGCCCAAAGTCGACATATGTTGCGACAGTTCCTTGATCTCGTCTTCCGACAGACCTTCCCAGATATTCCGTCCATGCTCATCACCGATCGCCAGCATAAAGGCTGCGGCTTTCTGGGCTCCGGACATTTTGGTCAATTCTGGCATTTGTACACCTGTTTCAATTTAAGTCGCAGGGTAGCGATATCATTCGGCATAGAGCCACGTCTTAACAATTGCTATTGATTCATCCGGATTGGACCTGATGATGTCAGCGACCTTCTTGATCGCAGACTCCTGAATACGGCCTTCAACCTGGGCTACATCAATTTTGGCGTCTGTGCGCATGTCGTCACGCACTAGTGCGCCGGTCTGCTGGGCGTATCTTACTGCAGCGGCAGCGTCTTCGTCGCCAGCAGCGGCTGCGGCCATAACTTCAGCAGTCACTGCACTGCCAGGGCCCATAATTGCAGGCGCTTCTTTCGTCCGGTCTTCTATCTGTCCAGGATCGGGCTGCGCAGGCGCGTCTGGAATTGCTTCAACCAGGCGCATAACCAATGGCCGGACGACCATCAAAATCACCAGGATGATTGAGATAATGACGCCGCCCTGAGTGACGATATCAAGCAAGTCCTGTTTATTCAGGCCCAGGAGGCTGAATTCCTGTGTGGCCTGTGTGATGGGCGCAGGATCGACAAAACGCATTGAGGTAACCGTCACTTCGTCGCTCCGGCCAATACTGGCATCGTCAACGAACGGAATAGCGGTCAAAACCAAACTGCGGAGCTGATCAATTTCGGCCTCGGGCCGCTCTTGATAACTCACGGTATTGCCTTCTTCGTCCAACTCGCGAATGCCATCAACCAAAACGGCCACCCGAAGCTGGGTTATTTCCCCCGGCTCTTTGATTGTTACGGTTTCTGTTTTCGAGTTTTCGAAGTTTGTGACTTCTTCTGTCTTGCTAGCCGTGTTTGACGGCGAGGAGCCAATCCCTTGTGCGTCAGGAAGATTGTTGGCGGTGGTTACTTGTCCGCCTACCTGGTCCGTCTCACGCGATTCTTCCTCGACAACATTTTGGGACAGAATGACCTGATTGTCTGGGTCAAACCTGACGGCGTTGGTTGTGGTTCTGCTCATGTCCATCTGAACGGATACTTCAGCACGCACGCGGCCATCCCCGACCCGGCGGGCCAACAGTTGTTCGATTTTGTTGCGGTACATGCGCTCTTTTGCGAGGCGTGCTTCCTCAAGACTTGTAAAGCTGGAAAACTCACCCTGTTCACTGGCACCGTCCACAAGCAGGCGGCCCGAGGTGTCTGAAATTGTAACCCGCTCGGGAGAAAGGCCCGGAACTGCGGTTGCTACCAGCGACTGGATTGCCTGAGCTTCGCGTCGGCCGAGGCCGGCGCCGGTGGTGCGGATCAGGATTGAAGCAGTAGGTTCAGATGCTTCGCGCTCAAAGGGGCGCCGCTCCGGCATCACGATATGGACACGGGCTTCGCTGACAGAACCCAAATACTTGATGGTTCTGGCGATTTCGCCTTCTACCGCTCGCACATAGTTCACATTCAGTTCGAAGCTTGTGCGGCCAAAGCTGCTTTCCTGGTCAAAGATTTCTTTGCCAACAACACCACCCGTTAGACCATCACCAGCCAGGGTCAAGCGCAACCGGTCAACCTGATCGCGCGGTACCTTCAGAACCCGACCGCCTGCGTCAGTCTCATAGGGGATACCCTCAGCTTCCAGGCGTTGCGCGATCGTCGAAGCATTCGCTGGGTCCAGGTCAGTATATAGCACTGTCATGGGCGCGTTTTGCCAACGGCCCACAATGGCAATGAAAAAGAAAACCGTCAGGGCACCTACTAGGCCGATAAGGATCAGCCGACCGGTGCCGAGATTTCGAAGAAATTGCAGAAAATTTTCCAACGCCCACCTCGGATACAAACACCCAATGGGGATACTCGCCCCAAGTTCACTCTTCAAATTAGTCTGTCAGAGTAAACAGATAGTTAAATCTAGGCAATTTTTGCCTATAATTGTAAAGGAAAAAGTCGAGATGCGTTGAAATTTGTCGATGGATGGGCGGCTAATCAGTTCGATATTGCTGTACGCGGGTGGCCCGAAGCCCGGGCAGGCCGTTCTTGGTGATGGCTTGTTGCCACGAGAGGAATTCTTCAACCGAGAGAGAATAGCGGTTGCAGGCTTCTTCCAGGCTCAGCAAGCCGCCTTGCACCGCAGCTACCACTTCGGCCTTGCGGCGGATAACCCATCTCTGGGTATTGGCCTTCGGGAGATCGGCAAGGGTTAGGGGCTTGCCAGTAGGTCCAATGACATTTGCTCTGCTCGTTCCATTTTGCATAAGATAGTACCTCACCCTAGGTGGTAGGGCGATTATAGGATCAGGTCCTTTAAAAAAACCTAATGGCTACAGTTAAAAGGCCGTTAACTTCTGGCTCCATGCGAAAACCGGGCAGCCAAGGGCTACCCGGTTCCGTGCAAAAGAGTGATTTCAGGCTAGGTTAGCCCAAGTCCTAGAGCCTGGTCAGCTCTTCCAGGATCTCATCGGAAGTCGTAATGATCCGGGTAGAGGCTGAGAAGGCACGCTGTACCTTGATCAGCTCCGAGAACTCGTTGGCGAGGTCAACGGTAGACTGCTCAAGCGAATTTGGTGAGATCGAACCCGCGCCGCCGCGACCGGCTTGCTGGAAGGATGGGTCACCGGACAGGTCCGAGAGGCCAAAGGCATTGCCCTGACGGCGGGTAAGGCCGTCAGCGTTCTGGAATGTGGCGACCGGCAGTTTGAACACTGTCAGGGTCAGACCGTTATCAAAGATCGCGGTTACAGACCCGTCTTCACCGATGGACACACCGTTGACGTTTTCAAAATTCGCACCGTCCACGGCGGAGCTCAGCAGGTTTGATGAGTTGTCGGTCTGGGAGAAACCATCGGATTCGCCATCTGTACCGAAGTCAAAGGCGATGGAGCCACCTTCGACGGCAACAGTTGCGCCATCTGCAGTGCCAGCATAAGTGAAGGTCAGGGATTCACCTGCACTTAGGTCTACTGCGGTGCCCGTGATGTCATTCATCGTTGTGCTGGCCAGATCAATCGAGCCATCATCGTTGAAGATAAGCTGGCCGCTGCCAATGAGACCGTCAGTGTGCGGATCGGCGCCGGACTGCGATAGCACGCTGTCATCGTCAAAATACAGTTCATACTGCCAGGTGTTGGCACCGGCATCAGTTTTCGCTGCGGCCACAACAACAGTGTGCTGGCGTCCAAGCGAGTCATAAACCTGAATGTTTGTTTCAAGCTCTGGCGTCACGGTGCCAGCAGCCAGATCACCTGTACTATAAGTGGTGTTATCGATATCCGTCGCACTTGCGTTCACGTTGGCGCGCAGCGAAACATTTTGAGTGGCAGAACCAAGGCTGTTCAACTCATTGATGTTGATCGGGCTCAGTTCGCTCAGGTCGTTCTGGTTGGTAGTGATGCTGCCGTCTGCTGCAACCGGCCACCCCATCAGATACAGGCCTGCTGTATTTTTAAGGAAGCCTCGGGAATCCTGCGTGAATGACCCAGCGCGGGTATAGAGAACTTCTCCATCTGTGTCTTCTGCGCCTGTGCCGTCCCGGACGACAAAGAAACCATTGCCGTCAACTGAAAGGTCTGTCGCCGAAGCAGACGGCTGCAGCAAGCCCTGCTTGGATACCAGTGTATCCGAAAAGGCGCGGACACCACCTGGTGAGTATGATGAAAGGGCTGCCGTCTCGGTCACGAGGGTCGAAAAACGGGCCCGGGTTTCTTTGTAACCAATCGTGTTAACGTTGGTGATGTTATCGGCGATGACGCCAACGCCCTCTGTAAAGGACTGGAGGCCTGATACGCCTGCTGCCAAAGCAGTGAATGCCATTTTACTTCTCCTACACTCTTTTGCGTTTTCGCGTGCTTTGGGCTTTCTGCTCACTAACCGGGCACTTCAGTCCGGAATTCAATTCAGCTAGTTCCGATGAACAAGCTGCAAGATATCCGACTGCCCAACTTCATTCGGGCCGACGGTAAATATTGGTTCAAGGCCACTGGTGTCGACGGCGGTAATCGTGTCCCTCACCGCAATTGGTGGGCTCAATGCAGCGCCGTCAGCGTTCGTGGCTGAAATGTTCAGGGTGTATTCCCCGGGTGCTACTGGGTTGCCGGCAGTGTCGATACCCGCCCAGTCGAAGGTATGGAGACCAAGCGAAGTCGAGCCAGCCTCTGAGTATACCAGGGTGCCAGTCTCATTGCGCACCTGAACAGTCAGGTCCTCAGTTGCGGCGGTATTCTGGTACTGCCACGTAATCCCGCTGGAGCCATCATGGTCGCCTTTATTGCCCATGATCAGGGCATCGCTACCAAGGAAGGTGGCGGCGCTTGCAATGTTATTCATTTCCAGTAGTGACTGGAGCGACTCCAGGTTCTGGTTGGTCTGGATCTGTTGTTCCACGCTGGAGAACTGCACCAGCTGGTTGGTAAACTCGTTGCTGTCCATTGGATCTGTCGGATCCTGGTTCTGGAGCTGCGTGGTAAGCAGGGTCAGAAAATCATCGAAATCGTCAGCGAGTTTAGTCGCAGAGTTATCACCCCGCGTCGTCCCGGTTCCGGTTGCTGATGTAATGCCTGTAAGATCTACCATAATCTTGCTCTCATTTCGGGTCTGAATTCAGTCCCGTTCCTTAAACTTTAATATCCAAGCCGGTTTCCACGCTCACGTTGGCGAGAATGGTCTCAAGGGGAACTTCTTCCTCCAGAAGGTCATCTTCAGCGGTGGACGCATTTTGATGTCCCATGCCGGAACGTGCTGCCAACTCGTCGCGCATCTTCTCCTGTTGGACAGCTTCAGCGAATGCGCGCCCTGCGCTTTCTTGATCGTTGGTGTCCAGGCTGAATTGAATGCTGCCATCTGTTTTATGGCCAGCGGCTTCGATCGCTTTCTCAAGGCCGCGGGTATCGCGCTGCATAAGCTCCAATGTTTCGGGGCGTTCTGCCATGACCTGAGCGTGTACGCGGCCTCCTTCAAGGAAGCTCAGCTTCACGCGCACGCGCCCTAGTTCCGCCGGATCAAGGCGCATGGTGAATTCTTGCTGGCCGTCTTTAAACGCTTTGGTGACATGCATGTTCAGCTGTTGGCTGACCTGATGAGCAAGCTCCGGCGTTGGTTTGCCGCCCAAAAGTGACATGCTTGCCATGAAGCCGGTTTCCCCTTTGAGGCCAGTCAGTCCCGCTGCCACGGCATTTGCCGACGTACCATCAAGGAAACCGGAAAGGCGTTCTGGGGTCAGTGGCGCGTGAGATTCGCGTGCGGGCAGTGGTGCCTGGGTGTCCGGCAGGGACTGGACAGGTTCGACAGGTTTTGCTGTTGCCGCGTCTTTCACCGTGGCAGTCGCAGTTGCTGCTCCAAGCTTGAGGTCAAAGGCCTCTTTTCCGGCATTCCCGGCTTTATGGCCGGTTTGTAGGTTACGGTCCGCAACTGTCGCTTTGGGTGCTGCTGCCGCCACCTGCTGCTGGGCTTGCTGTGTCATCACACCATTGCCTTCAGCGTCATTCGATTGAGCTTGTGCGCCGGCTGCTGCGGGCGTGGGCTGCGCCTGGTTTGGTTGCGCTGGTGCGTCAGACACCGCCTGTGGCGTCGGAGGTTGGATCGGCGCAGGTGCGCTGACCGGCGTGTCTGGTGATCCAGCTATCGGCGCAGAAGGCTGGCCCGAACCAGCGGCCAGGGCTTGTTCAACTGTTGGCACAGCTGCTTGGCCTGTGGCGCCATTCATTGCGGGCCCGACCGCATCAGGGGTCACTTGGACGGCACTGCCATCTGCAGTCTGCGCCAGGACAGGTGCATTTTCTACTGCCGCGCCAAACAGGCCTTGTGCGGCATCAGCGGGCAGAATGTGGCTATTGCTGGACGTGCCGGCTTGAGCAACTGCGGCCAGTTCTTCCGATGAAGGAAGAGCCGGTAGCTGCTCCAGCTTCAGGCCAAGCTTCTCAAGCGCTGCTTGAGGCAGCATAGGGATGTTTTGTTCAGCCTGTTGTCCGCCGGATGCGGACCATACAGGTATTGCCGGATTGCCTTCGCTGTTGGCAAGGGCCGCCTGGATGGCGAGGCCGGAAACGCCGTTTTTCGCCAGCAAGGCTGAATTCGGATTGCTAGCAGCATCGCCACCAGAACCCGCTGGTGTCAGGCCCATCAGTTGATTGGTCTGCATTTGGGCAGACATCGCATTGGGCGCCAATGTCATTTGAAGGCTGGCAAGCATTTCAGCCTGGTCGGCAGTCAGGTCCTGCGCGGGGGACATTGTGCCCATTTCAATAGCCTGCAGGGCCTCGGCAAACTGGGCCGCAGAAACGCTAGAATCGCCTTGTGCGGTGCCCGATGATTGCCCTGTCCCGATCAATCCAGCGATGGCTGGAGAGGGGGAGGTGGCAAAGCTCTGCATTAATTGATCAATAGGGTTCATGTCTAACTACCAATTTGTTCGCCTCGTTACCCGGCAGGGTTTCGTTCGACCAGATAGAAGCAAAGCGCGGGCCAGTTTTTGTGAAAAATGTGAAACGCCTTGAATCCCAAGGACTCTTCGTATTGGAAGGCCTATTCTAATCGAACGGGTGAGCGGTTCTTGCCGGGCAAAAATAGGATCATTCATGCCGAATGGGCGGAATCACTTGCCTCCGGAAGCCCAAATGCCTATATCCACAGCCAAGGAGCGAAAGCTGACGAAAGTAGTAAGATAATGCCAATGAGCCATGACCAAACAGAATTGAACAGCCTGGGCTTTCCAGGGGCACCAGCCGACACCCGCGTTGTGGTGGCCATGTCCGGCGGCGTGGATAGTTCTGTGACGGCCGCTCTTCTTAAAGAGCAGGGCTATGATGTGGTGGGCATTACGCTGCAGCTGTATGATCACGGCGTCGCGGTTCAGAAAAAAGGCAGCTGCTGTGCGGGGCAGGATATCCATGATGCCCGCCGCGTGTCCGAGGCGCTGGGCATCCCGCACTATGTGCTGGACTATGAAAGCCGCTTCAAGAACCAGGTGATGGAAGAGTTCGCCGATAGCTATATCAAGGGCGAAACACCGATCCCGTGCGTGCGCTGTAACCAGACTGTGAAATTCAAGGACCTGCTGGACACCGCCCGTGACCTCGGCGCCGACTGTATGGCCACCGGCCACTATGTGCAGCGCGTGGTGGGTGAGGACGGCAAAGCCCAATTGGTGCGCGGCATTGATAACGGCAAGGACCAAAGCTACTTCCTGTTCGCGACCACGCAGGAGCAGATGGATTTCCTGCGGTTCCCCCTTGGCCATATGGACAAGGAGCAGACGCGGATCGAGGCTGAGCGCTTCGGCCTGACCGTTGCCGACAAGCCGGACAGCCAGGATATCTGCTTCGTGCCCGAGGGCCGCTATGTGGATGTGATCGAACGGCTGCGCCCCGGCGCGCTGGAGCCCGGCGATATTGTCGATATCGACGGCAACGTCCTGGGCCAGCACGAGGGCATCGTCAAATACACCATCGGCCAGCGCCGCGGCCTGGGAATCGGCGGCTTTGAAGACCCCATCTATGTGGTCAAGCTGAACGCCGCGAAAAAGCAGGTCATCGTTGGCCCCAAGGAAGCGCTGCTGACAACCGAGATCGGCGTCAAGGACGTGAACTGGATTGGCGAAGACGTGCCGGCTGACGGGCTGGCCGTGATTGCCAAAATCCGCTCCACGCGCCCCGGTGTGCCGGCAAGGATTTTCCTTGAAGGCGGCCGCGCCCGCGTGCAGCTTGATGAGCCGGAAGCCGGCGTTTCACCGGGCCAGGCAGCTGTCTTCTATGACGGCGACCGCGTGCTGGGCGGCGGCTGGATCGACAGCGCCACCAGCGCAGACCCGCGCCTCGCAGCCGCCTGATCCCCCAATAAAAAAGCCCCCGGCAATCCTGCCAGGGGCTCTCAACGCACTGAAATATTTGATTATTCCGCAGCCTGCATCACGCCTTCAGGGTGATGGAACCGCTTCATGATCCGGTCCCGCTTCTTGGGGTGGATATAGGCTTTGGTCATGTCATAACCATGCTGTTCGGCCACGCGCTTGTCCATAATAGCGAACCAGATGGGCGGGTTCCAGGCGGCCATGAACATGGTGAAATAGCCCGCCGGCAGCTGCGGCGCGGTATCAAAGTGCCTCAGGCACTGATACGGACGCTCGGCATGCGCATGGTGATCCGAGTGGCGCTGCAGGTGATAAAGCATCACGTTCGACACCGTATGATTGGCGTTCCAGCTGTGATGGGGCTGAACGCGCTCGTATTTTCCGTCGTCGCGCTTGGGGCGCATCAAGCCGTAATGCTCAATATAGTTGGCGGATGACAGCATCAGGTTCGAGAGCAGCGCACCCACCAGCAGGTACGGCAGCACGATCCAGCCCAGCCACAGCACGAAGGCCGCATACATGCCAAGCGTGATCAGCGTGTTCAGGAATACCTCATTCTCAAGGCTGAAAGCCGACTTGCCCTTACGGCCAAGGCGCGTTTTCTCAATGGCCCAGGCGCGCTTGAAACCGCCAGGAAGTTCATGCAGAACAAAGGCATAGAAGCTTTCGCCCATCATGGCGGTGGCGCTGTCTTCGGGCGTTGCCACCTGCACATGGTGGCCCAGGTTATGCTCAATGCGGAAGTGGCCCATGCCGCACAGGCACAGGAGGAAACGCGCCACATTGATGGAAGTCCTGTCCCGCCGGTGGCCAACCTCATGCGCGGTATTGAGGGCCCCCGCACCCATCAAGCCGTTGGCCACGGTCACCGCGATATAGGCGGTGAGCGTGAGATCCATGTTGGCCACATACCAGGCGCCGACAATCCACACCAGATAGGCGGCGGGCAGGGCACTGAAGGCCGACCAGCGATAGAAGGGGTCGTCCCGGAGCCGCGGGATGGCTTCCTTCGGCGGGTTCGACGTATCCTCGCCGAACGCCATTTCAATAATGGGAATAAGGACATAGAAGAAAACAGGCGACAGCCAAAGCCAGGCTTCAAGCCGCGTATCGGCATACAGATACCAGCTCAGAAGCGGAATGCCGGTCAGGAGGACCGGCAGCGGCCACAAATACCGTTTGGTGTCGCGCCAGTCGGCCGCGGCAGTTTCAGCAGACATTGATCTCTCCCTCATGTCCCATTTGGCGGTATCCTCTCATTTATTGATAATATTGTCAATAGAAGGTCAGGCGGCCCAAAAAGGGCACACGAAGGGCACACCCATAGGGCCCAAATGGTCGCAGAAATCTGCGGTTCGCAAAAGGGCATGCCCAAAAGTGCCCGTGCCCCAGTGTGCCCATGCCCCAGTGTGCCCGAACCCCAGTGTGTCCGAACCACATGTGCACTCTTTGATCAGGCTATGCGTTTTCCAGCCGGGTTATGGCGGCCACAAGGCGGGGGGCAATGTCGCTGGTGATATGGCCGCCGAAGGCCTGCGCAAGCAGCGCCGCTTCAGCGGTGACCACGGCCGCAGTGGCTTTCTCACCGATCTCGGCGCCCCGATCGGTCAGCAAGATGCGTTTGCCCCTGCCGTCACTCGGGTCCGGTTTTGTACAGATCAGGCGTTTGTCCACTAGCAGGTTGATCAACTTGGTGACGCCACCGGAACTCATCAGCAGGGCCTGATAAAGCTCGGACGGGCTGAGGCCCCTGTCCCGGTCCGCGAGCAGCAGGCTTTGGAGAATTTCGAATTCAGTGGGGAGCAGATTATAGGGCTTCACGGCACCTTCGGCCACGCCGCGCAGGCGTTCGGACAGCCGGTGGATTGGCACAACCAGCGACGCTACCTGGTGCACCTCAGCACCGGCACAGGATTCGGTCTGTTCCAGGATCCAGGCAGCAGAGCCGAGCTTGCCGCTGGCCGCGTTGATATCCCGTTTCTTCAATGACATGGCGGAGGCCTTCTTTATTTATCTTGACAGAAAGATATTTGTCACCATTTATCTTCCTAGAAAGATAAATAAAGGATTTGACCGATGTATGCAACAACTTGGCAATATCGGGTGCGCCCCGAACATGTTGACACATTCAGGGAAGTCTATGGCGCGAAGGGCGACTGGGCGCGGTTGTTTGCCCGTCATCCTGGTTTCCGGGGCACCAGGCTGTATCAGGACCTGGATAATCCTGCCGGCTTCGTGACAGTGGATGTCTGGCAGGACGAAGCTGCCTTTCTTGACTTCAAGCGCCTCTACGGAGCCGCCTATCAGGCGCTGGATGACCGTTTCATCGGCATGTCTGAACAGTGGCACCTGGGAACAGGGGACGCCGCGGCATGGACAGGCGAGGGGTAACACACCATGTGGCTTTATATCTTACCCGCTATCGCACTCGAGGCTGTGTTTGTGGTCGCGCTGTCTGAAAGCCAGGCTTTTCGGAACGTCTGGCCGTCGCTCATCACCGTTGTCGCGGGGCTGGGTAGTCTCTATTGTCTGGCCAGGGCCGCTGACATGGTGCCTATTTCCGTTGCTTACCCTGTCTGGGTTGGCGGCGGCGTGTTTGCAGCGGCTTGCGTGGATGTCGTCCGGAAAGGCGCGCTGCCATCGCCCCAGCAGGCGGGGTGCCTGCTTCTTCTTCTGGTTGCCATTGCCGGAATTGAAGCGGGCAGGTCAGCGTAACAGCTGTCATCATTGCTGCTTGATTGCCGCCCACTCTGCCGGGTAGAAGAGAAGGGAGAGGGCAATAGGGGTTTGTATGAGTGACAGGCAGAAACGCACCCGGCTGAGCCCGGAAGAACGCAAGCGCCAGCTGCTGGACGCGGCGGTGGAACTGTTCGCCGAATGCGGCATCGGCGAAGCCAAGCACGCCGACATCGCCAAACGCACCGGCGTGTCTGTTGCCACCACCTTTGTCTATTTCCCGACGCGCGAGGAACTGATCGACGCCGTGCTGGATGACGTGGCCGAGAAGAACCTGGCGGTGTTCGATGAGGTCGACCCCACGGGGCTGACGCCCGCCGAACTGCTGACGGCGCTGGCGGAGCATGCCACCAGCCGGCTGGACGAAGACCGCGCCTATGCGCAGGTGTGGCTGAACTGGAGCACCAATTTCGCCCCGCACATCCGCGAAAAATTCCTGGAATGCCAGAATATCGTGCTGGATAAGCTGACGGCCATTCTTGATGCCGCCACGCCCGGCAGGCAAAAGGGCAAGGGCGCGCGCGACGATGCCCGTATCCTGCTGGCCGCCAGCCAGATGCTGACAGTGATGAAGCTGGACGGCATTTCAAAAGAACGCCGCGCCCGCTTCACCGAACACACCATCGACGTGGTGCTGGCCTATACGGGCGAGAAATAGGGGTAAACCCTCCGCCATGCTGAACTTGGTTGGCGTACCGCCAGCTTCGCAAACAGCATCCACGCAGTGCTTGATGCAGCCACACCATGGAAAGGCTTGTGCAATGGACCCTGAACCAAGTTCAGGGTGACGGACTATATAATATGGTATTGCGGCGGGCAGCTTCCGACCCAAGGCGGACTTACCCCTGAATGTTTAAAATCGAACACTTGGGACTTTTTGGAAATTAGATGAACGTAAATAACGAGAGCAATGTTCGGTGGAGCATGGAGACATAAATCATGTTGGTAGTCTCCATGGTAGGTACATTTCCCCTACCTTGGAGGAAAAGGGGCCGTCAATCTCTATAAAGCTTAGCTTTGGGCTCTGCATGGTCCATAAGTTCAGAAATGATAGGTTTTCCGTATTTGGCTTTCAAAGATGTGACAGCATCTGGTTCAACGCTATATAGGAATGCCAATAGTCCACGGAGATAATCCACTCGTTCCAATTCCAATTCTCCCGTTCCATATTTATGAATGAGCGCTCGAATTTCGCGTTTCCGAGAGCGACCAATAGAGACCTTCCCATCTGTAGTGAGGACTAATCCTGTAACCGTTCGTTTCCTCTTCTTGGAAACTGAGACGAGCTTTTGTTCGTTAATTTTCAGGTTCGGATAGGGGATCTCTTCAATCAAGTCGCGGACAAACTGTACGGACTGACCTACCGTGTTTTTCGACTTACATGAAAAGGTCAGGTCATCTGCATATCTGGTGTATGCAATACCATGTTGGTCTGCAAAATCCGAAACTGCGCAGTCAAATTCATATAACATTGCATTTGATATAACTGGTGAAGATGGGGCTCCTATAGTCAAACGGTCGTACCTGCAGACAATGCGGCATAAAGTTTGGGCATCCTGATCGGAAAGGCGAAGCTCATCAGTAAATGGATAAAGTAATCTCAAAATATCTTCGCTTTTGATGCTTTCAAAGAAATTCGAGAAGTCCATTTTTTGCACAAAGTTGCTAGATGTATGAGGTAGGGCATTATCAGAAATACTCTTCCCTTTTATATATGCGGTAGCAGAAGCGTGAACGGGCAATTGCGCGAAAATTCTTTGGGCTGTCCATTTTTGAACCGCCTTCAACCGCTTCGCCGGGTGATATATGTGTCGTAGCCCACCATCACGTTTCTTTAGCGTGTAGAATTTATAAAGATGGTTGGCTGAATTTACGATGTTCCATACACGATTGGGGTCTAGCCCCAATTCTCTCGAAATTCGATCTATGATCATGCGGCTTCCTCCTCGAACAAATCTTGGAAGGAGCCCGTTTCGTAGTAATAGCTATTGATTTCAGCTTTGAGTTCAATTTCTTCTGTTATTGTGGAGTATTGGACAAAGTCAGAGCTTCTTTCTGCTGCAGCAAGTAATTCTCGATCATTTATGTATCGGCAAAATCCACTGCCAATCAAAATACTGACCAGATCAACAACTTCTTGCTGAGGAGGCCTAGTCCTAAAGATAGAAAAAAGAATACGACCCAAGGCGTCTAAATTGATAAACCTAGTTAAATCTATAATGGCATAAATTACTGAAAGTTTTAGAAAATTACCGGTTTCGTTCCAAGTGCTGAAGGAGTGCTTGAAGCGGCGTTTATTCAGGCGCGGATCACCTCGATCACCCAAGCGTCTCTTGATTAACTCAAAATTTGGTGTTTCATAGTCTATGTAGACACATGGCTTGAAATCAGAAACGTCATTGTATTTTGAAACCGGCCCTTGGGATATAAAACTATCTCCAACCTGATACTTGAGATCAATTGCAACCAAGGTTTTCTTGCTAATTTCATCTTTCGCAGAAAACATCCCCAATTCTGTATACGATCCCTCGGCTTCGGGAAATATAATGACACAGTGCGATAAGTCTGCGATCAAGGCTTCAAATTTACCTAGATCAATGTACCTTGCCGGAGCCGCGCCTACGTTGTCACGAATTGCGTCCTCAGGCTTGATGAGTTGATATTGTGGAAGCTGATCGCTAGCAAATCGGACAAACTGCGTACGCATGTGGTTGTCGGTGTTTCCTCCACATACAAATATGATGTTGCTATGCCTGCGCCACTTCGCACAATTGATGAGCTGACGAATTGTAGCTCTAATTTCTGCCGCATCATCTTCCAATAACGGGTGCGTCACAAAAATTCTCTTACCAAGAGCGGCCGAGTTACCCCCCAGCCGGGAAAGTTGAGCAAGTGGCCAAGTTTCCCGGCTGGGGGGTAACTCGGCGCCTGCATGACGTACAATTTTTTCGACCCGGCTAACCACCAGGCACAGTGTGTTCGTTACTTTGATAGTTCGAGCATCAAGCTTAAACAAACATCACCACTAAGAGAATTTGTACTATTATTGAGGGAGTTTGTGAAATCAAGCCAAATCAGGCCTAGAGCAAAGGGGAACTCATGCTGTCATCTGTCCCCTCCTGGCCGAAAGCGGCTCAAGGGAGGCAATGGCTCCCTGTTATAGAAGCGCACAACCGCATTGCCCCGAAATCAGGGGCGCTTTTATGAGAGGCGGCCCAAAGCCGCCCCTTATCTCCGACTTATTTGCGCTTTAACGGCGTGTTTCCACCAGTTTTTTGAGCCTTTTTGGCTTCGTCCCGGGCTCGTTTCTGTGCCGCCGTCCATTTTGGCTTTTTCTTGGCCCCTTTGGCTTTCTTGGCCTTCGGCTTGCTATCCGCTTTTTTCACCGCGCCTGTTTTTTCAGCAGCGTCCGGTGCAGCCGCCCGGTTCTTGGCCTCCTCAACAGGGGACTTGTCCTCTGCTTGAGGGGGCTTGTCCTCACTGTGGGGGCGTTTGGAACGAACCTTTTCATCTTCAATCGGCTTGCTGCGCTGCGCCTTCCGGTCATCCCGCCTGCCGTCAGGCGCACCTGCGGGGCCGCGCTTTTCATACGCTCTTTTTTCCCGAACAGGCATTTTGCTGCGGCTGCTTTCGGCTTCAGGTACAGGACCGCGGAGCTTGTCGACCGTGATGGTTTTCTCCAGTTTGCGGCTGGGGCCAAGGGCCGCAAAAAACTGGTCAACGATATCGGGCGCGAGCTCGACATGCGTTTCATTTTCATGAATGCGGATCGAGCCAATTTCTTTTTTGGTGATATGGCCTGCCCGACAAAGGGTTGGCAAAATCCAGCGTGGTTCGGCGTTATGTTTGCGCCCAACCGACAAAGACACCCACGTCCCGTCACTGAAGTCCTGACGGTTCTTTTGGGGGCGCTCTGCCCTGTCTCTGCCTTTAGACCTGTCCCGGCTATTGTCCCTATCCCGACCATAATCCCGTGTCGGGCCGGTGTCCGACAGCTCTTCCGGCACGGGTTGACCTGTCTGCTGCAAACGAACCAGGGCTGCGGCAATCTGTTCGACACTATGATGGTCAAGAAGTTCCTGGACATGAGGGCGTTCCTCATCGGTCACAGCTTCCGTCAGCACGGGATCATTCAGGAAACGCTCGCGGTCGCGGGCGGCGATTTCCTCCATCGTCGGCGGCTTGGCCCAGGTCGCATCAATCTGGGCGTTGCTGAGCAGCCTTTCCGTGCGCCTGCGTGCCGGATAGGGCACCATCAGGACACAGACACCTTTTCGCCCGGCCCGGCCCGTGCGCCCGCTGCGGTGCAGCAGTATTTCCTTGTTCTTCGGAATATCCGCATGGATCACCAGCTCAAGCCCGGGCAGGTCAATCCCGCGGGCAGCAACATCGGTGGCAACACAGACGCGCGCGCGCCCATCCCGCATCGCCTGCAGGGCATGGCTGCGTTCGTTCTGGCTCAGTTCACCCGACAAAGCCACAACCGAAAATCCACGGTTATTGAAGCGGCTGGTCATATGGTTCACTTCAGCCCGGGTGCTGCAAAAGATGATGGTGTTCGGCGCTTCAAAATAACGGATCACATTGATGATGCCGTTTTCTTTGTCGTTGGGGGCAAGCATCAGGGCCCGATATTCGATGTCCTGGTGCTGCTTGGTGTCGCTTTTGGTTTCAATGCGGATGGCATCGCGCTGATAGCGTTTGGCAAGTCCCATGATGGATTTCGGCACGGTCGCCGAGAACAGGAGCGTCCGGCGGTGATCCGGCGCTGTATCCAGCATATATTCCAGATCATCCCGAAAACCGAGATCAAGCATTTCGTCGGCTTCATCAAGAACAACAGCACGCAGCGCTGTCATATCAAGCGAGCCCCGTTCAATATGGTCGCGCAGCCGGCCAGGTGTGCCAACCACGATGTGCGCGCCCCGGTCCAGATTACGGCGCTCAGTGCGCATGTCCATCCCGCCGACACAGGTGGCGATATCCGCTCCTGCCAGTTCATAGAGCCATTCCAGCTCGCGCTTCACTTGAAGGGCAAGCTCACGCGTGGGCGCGATCACCAGTGCCAGTGGCGCGTGCGCCTGGGTGAGCCTCTCGGCCCCCTCGAGAATATCGGGCGCAAGCGCAAGGCCAAAAGCAACTGTCTTGCCGGACCCCGTTTGAGCAGAAACGAGAGCGTCAGCGCCAATAAGGCCCGGGGCCAGCATTTCTTTCTGCACGGGCGTGAGAGAAGTATAGCCGCGCTTTGTTAACGCCTGGCCGAGCGCCGGAACGACACCATCAAAATCTGTCATCATATTCTTTCGGAAACGGGGTTTAACCGCAAAACTGCCGGCTAATCGCATTAAGAAGCCTGCACGGATACTGCCAAGTGTGCGTTGAGGCAAGCTCAATCTAGCCTGCCTATTGTAGACAGAGTTCAGGCAGTGTCAAAATAATCCCAGATCCTGTGCCCGATGGAGCCCCTGAAAAGGGGCGCGCTGTCACCAAGATGTGTCATTTATCATCCTTTTGAGAAAATGACTTTCCTGGTCACCAGAATCCATCTGAGGCGGCGATGACATACTATGCAACAGGGCCCTGTGGCGGCTTAGTGGTCGTGCTTCTTGGGCTTATAGTCGCGGCTTGAAGAATGGGTGTGCACCACTTTCCATGCGTCCCCGACCAGGCGGAACAGGAATGTCTGGCGCCCGGCCTTGTCGAACTCGCGCCCATTTTTCCGTACCTTGCCTTTGACGCAGCCGACCTAAATGATCATACAGGGACACCGCGCGCGCCGGGCCCATATCCGGCAGCCGCGCCACAAATCGCAACCGCGAAAGGGAGACTTTGGTATGAGCACGACGGGTAAGCAACTTTTCACCACGCTTGAAAGCAACGGCACACTGACCGTCGCGATCGAGGACGTGACTTTCCCTGATCCCACGGGCAATCAGGTGCTGGTTAAAATGGAAGCCGCGCCGATCAATCCGTCGGACCTGGCCATCCTGACCAGTGCTGCCGACCTTGAGAATGCGGACTATTCGCCCGGCAAATATGTTGCCACCATGCCCGAGCCCTTCAACAGCGGCTCGAAGGCACGGCACGGGCTGAAGCTTCCTGCGGGCAACGAAGGCGCGGGTACCGTGGTCGCAGCCGGTGACAGCGATATGGCCAAGGCTCTTGTGGGCCAGCGCGTCGCGTGTGTGCCGGGCAATGCCTACAGCCAATATTGTATCGCTGATGCGGGCATGTGCCTGCCGCTTGGTGATCATTCGGCCGAAGACGGCGCAAGCGCCTTCGTCAATCCGATGACCGCCCTTGGCTTTGCGGAAAACGCGAAAATGGACGGGCAGGAAGCCATCCTGCACACCGTGGGCGCGTCCAACCTGGGTCAGATGCTGACCCGCATCTGTAAGGAAGACGGCCTGGGCCTTGTCAATATCGTGCGCAAGGACAGCCAGGTCGAGCTTCTGGAAAAGCTGGGCTCAACGCATGTGGTCAATTCCGCGGCAGACGGTTTCATGGGTAGCCTTCGGTCCGCAATCGATGACACGGGTGCCTTCTATGGCTTTGATCCGATTGGCGGTGGGCAAGCAGTTGACACCGCCTTCAAGGCGATGGAACAGGTCGCGGTCGGCAGGATGACCGAATATTCGCGTTATGGCTCCAACCAGCCGAAGCGCATGTTCATCTACGGGCGGCTGGATGTTGGGCCGACGATCCTGTCGCCGAGCTATGGTTTTGGCTGGACGCTGTCTGGCTGGCTGTTGTTCCCGTTCCTCCAGTCGGTTGGCATGGAAACGGTTGGCCGGATGCGCAAACGCGTGCTTGAAAACCTGACCACCACCTTTGCCAGCAGCTACAAGAAGCACGTCAATCTGGAAGAAATGCTGACCAAGGAAGCGGTGACGGACTACCGGGCGATGAGAACCGGCGAGAAATATCTGGTGACACCTTGGTCGTGACCCAGGCAGGTGCCCGCAGTCGCCAAGGCGCTGCAAACTTGAATGCATAGTGACAGAGCGACTCTCCGGGGTCGCTCTTCTTTTTTCAGAGGGGGGCTGGTGCCCTTCAAACGCCTGATTGCTGCCGATTGTGGCCCACTTGCCCGGCCTAAGAGCCGCGTGGTTTGGCGCGGGATGTGGCCTGTGCGGCTGCCGGGTCATCCGGCCAGAAATGGCGTGGGTACCGGCCCTTCATGTCTTTGGCGACAGCGGCCCACGAGCCGTGCCAGAAGCCCGGCAAATCCCGGGTCATCTGTATTGGGCGATGGGCTGGCGACAGCAGAATGACCAGAAGCGGCACCTTACCGCCCATGATGGATGGGTGCCCCGTCAGCCCGAATAGTTCCTGTACGCGCACCTCAATCGCGGGGGCTGTCTCATGAGCGTAGTTGATGGGAATGCGCGACCCAGTCGGGGCTTTGAAATGGGAAGGCAGCAGGGTGTCGATCTGCGAGCGCAAATCCCACGGCAACAGGGCCGACAGCGCCCCCTCCAGCATATCAGGGGTGATCTTCGAGATAGCCGTTACACCAGACAGATAAGGCAGCAACCAGTCCGGGACGTCCTTCCCAAGGGCCTGGTCGCTCAGGTCCGGCCAGGGCACGCCAAGGGCTTCATGCAGATAGGTCGCCCGCGCGCGCAGCGCCAGCTGCCCTTTGGTCCAGGGCAGGACATCAAGCCCCAGGTCTTCAATGGCCGAACACAGCAGTTCCGCGGCGGTGTCTGTGTCCTCAACCTTGGCGGAAGCGTCTGCGAGGATAACCTGGTCGATCGCCCGCACCCGGCGCGCGCGCACGCTACGGGAGCCGCGGTCAAACTCAAGACGGGTTTCCTCGGCGATGTGGGCTGAGAAGGTTTCTTCAATCTCCTCCATATCAATCGGTGCTGCCGCGCGGATGCGGCCGTTCGCGGCCTGGCCGGTGATGTCTGTCACCACCAGGAACTTGTGCCGCGCCAGCGCGTCCGTTTCTGGCAAGCTAGCGGCACGCCCGCCCACAAGGCGGAAACGTCCGGGTTTTCCTGCCGCTTGGGCGAGGCGGTCCGGGTAGGCATAGGCGAGCATCTGGCCGATGCTGATCGCCTGTGGCTTTTGCGCTGCGCTGCCCGCCAGTTTTGCCCATCGCCGGGCGAGGGCTTTAGCGTCTTTGGCGCGCGGGCTGCTGTCGGCACGGAACCGGCGCAGTCTTTCGTCAAGATCGATCGCATCGCCACCAAGCCCATGCTCCGACACCAGGGCAGCAACCTCCGCCGCTTCCCCAGCATTGCCACTGATGCCCGCGCGGTGGATCATATGCGCCAGTCGAGGGTGGAGGGGGAAGGCCGCCAAAGCGAGCCCTTCATCGGTGATCTGGCCAGAACCGTCGATGGCATCCAGTTTCCCTAGAAGCGCCGTAGCCTCAGCCCAGGCGGGCGCGGACGGCTGGTCGACAAACTGCATCTGTGCGGGGTCCGTTACGCCCCATGCCGCGAGGGTGAGCGCAAGCGGAGTCAGGTCAGCCGACAGGATCTCCGGCGTGTCGAAGGCCTGGAGGGCTGCGTGCTGGCCCTTGTTCCAGAGCCGGTAGCAGACGCCGTCTTCTGTGCGGCCAGCGCGGCCCTGCCGCTGGGTGGCGGCGGCCTTTGAGATGCGTCGGGTCTCGAGCCGCGTGAGTGCCGTTGCAGGCTCATAAACCGGCACGCGCGCCAACCCGCTGTCGACCACCACGCGGATGCCTTCAATCGTCAGGGACGTTTGCGCAATCGTGGTGGCCAGGACAACCTTGCGCCGTCCGGTGGCTGCCGGGGCGATGGCCCGGTCCTGTTCTTTGGGGGTGAGGCGCCCGTAAAGCGGCGCGATGTCTGTGGTGTCTGTAACCTGCCCGCTCAGGCGTTCTGCCACGCGGCGGATTTCCGCCTCGCCGGGCAGGAACACCAGGATGGAGCCGTGCTCTTCCGCAAGCGCCGTCATCACCGTGGAGACGACATGGTCCTCAATCCGGATCTCCGGTTTTGGTGGCACAAAGCGGGTTTCCACGGGAAAGGCCCGCCCCTCGCTTTCAATCAGCGGCGCATCCGAGAGCAGGCTGGACATGCGCGTGCTGTCCAGCGTCGCGGACATGATAAGGATGCGCAGGTCCGGCCTGAGGATGGCACTGTCGAGCGCCAGGGCCAGGCCGAGGTCTCCATCCAGGCTGCGTTCGTGAAACTCATCGAAAATGACCGCAGCTATGCCTGAAAGTTCGGGGTCGTCCAGGATCATGCGGGTGAAGACACCCTCGGTCACCACTTCAATCTGCGTCCTGGCGCTCACCCGCGTGTCAAGACGCACCCGGTAGCCGACGGTTTCACCGACCTCTTCGCCAAGCGTTCGGGCCATGAAGTGTGCGGCTGCCCGGGCGGCAATGCGCCGTGGTTCCAGCATGATGATGCGTCCCTTGGCCCGCCAGTCCGCCGCCAGGAGCTTGAGCGGCACGCGTGTGGTCTTCCCCGCGCCAGGTGCTGCCACCAGAACGGCAAACGCACTGTCACGCAGCGTGGCGTCAAGCTGCGGCAGCATGGCGTCAATCGGAAGGGGAGAGCCAGCCTTAGTCATGGGTCCTGCCTATTTGAAGCGCTTCACCCACCGTTGGTGATCAGCGTCGAATAGATGTAGCCTGCATAGAGCGCGAGGAACAGGATGCCCTCGCGGCGCGAGAGGCGCTTGCCGCTTCGGATCGCGAGCAGCAGAATGGCCGCCACGCCGATACCAACCCAGACGTCAAAATGGGCGATCTTGCCGTCAAGCGGCACGGTGGCCGCCATGGCGGTGGCCCCCAAAACCCCGAGCATGTTGAAAAGGTTGCTGCCCAGCACGTTCCCAAGCACCACGCCCGCATGCCCGCGGTAAGCGGAGACAAGCGCCGTCGCCAATTCCGGGAGCGACGTGCCGACCGCCACGATGGTCAGGCCGATCACGGCTTCCGACACCCCGAAGGCGAGGGCGATTTCAGTCGCGCCCTGCACCAGCAGATGCGCGCCACCCGCCAGCGCCACAAGCCCCGCGAGCCCCACCAGGAGGGCGCCCGTGAAGCCGAGGCCCGCGGCGGGGATGTCTTCCTCCACATCATGCGCCACCTTCTTCGAGACGCTGAGCTGGGCGCGGCGCTCGGATTTATAGACGAACGTCAGATAGCCGACCAGCGACAGGAGGAGCATGAGGCCAAAGATAAAGGAAATCTGGCCCAGGAAGGTCAACAGCCCCAGAAGCAGGGTGGCGACAAACACGGCAATCGCGTCGCGCATGATCTGGCGGTCATCGCACGCCACGGGGGCGATGGCGGCCGACAGGCCCAAAATCAGCAGGATGTTGGCGATGTTGGAACCCACCACGTTACCGAGCGCCAGGCTGGGCGCGCCCTGAAGCGCCGCCAGGATGGACACCAGGAATTCTGGCGCCGAGGTGCCAAAGCCCACCACGACCATGGAAACCAAGAGGGTTGAAAGGCCGAATCTTTTCGACAGGGCAACACTGCCGCGCAACAGGGCTTCACCGCCCAGGAACAAAAGCACCAATCCGCCAATCAGCTGCAGGTACGCCATAATCTAAACTCTTCTTTCGTTACATCTATGGTGGTCGGGGGTTATCAGTCGCCAGTGCTTTCAAGCGCACCGTTCGCCAGCGCGTGGATCAGAAGCGCGGCTTTCTGGATGTTCTTCTTGAAGCTGGTCATGTCGGCCATTTCGTCCTTGGTGTGGCCGCCCGTGCCCATCAGCCCCATGCCGTCCAGCGCCATGTCTACATGGTCCGCCGCGAAGGAGATATCCGCAGCGCCCGCCTTCCGGGGGTTAACGGCTTCGATCTTGCCGTAGCCGAGGCTTTCGCTGATCTGGCTATAGAGCGCCAGCAGCCTGGCGTTGCCTTCCGTCGGCGCCATGGGTGGATAGCCGGGCGCGAAGGTCAGCGAGGCGCTGGTGTGCAAAAGGCTGTCGGCCACGATGGCCTGCATTTTGGCCTTGGCGTCCGCCAGTTGCTTTGGCGACTGGGCGCGGATGCCGCCCGACACCTTCAGCGCCTGCGCCACCACATTGTTCTTGCCGAAGCCGGAGGTGGTGGCCGTCGCGGCATCTTCCGTCACCCGCGTGCCGCCAACAATGCGCCCGGGGTTGAAGGTCAGGTTTTCCATGCCTTCAAGCTCAAGCCGGAAGCTGTTCAGGATGCGCGCGGCCTCAAGGATCGCGCCGTAGCCAACGTCCGGCGTGAAAATCTGGGAGCTGTGCGCCGGGCGGCCCGTGACTTCGAGCGTCCAGTCTGTGCTGCCGCGCCGGGCAGTCACTGCCGTCTGGATGTTGCCGTCACCGTCCTCGAACCCCAGCGCGATATCGGCCCATACGGCTGCGTCAATGATGGCTTTCTTCGAGAGGCTCAGCGGTTTGCCGCTGGCTTCCTCATCGCCGGTCATGACAATGCGGATGCTGACACCGTCCAGCACGCCCGCGGCCTTCAGCGCGCGCACCACTTCAATGATGATCACGTCGCCGCCCTTCATGTCGGTGATGCCGGGGCCGGCAATCTTGCCTCCCTCAAGCGGGGTGAAGGCTTGGAACGTATCGTCCATGGCGAACACCGTATCCAGGTGGCCGATCATCAGAATTTTGGGGCCCTTGTTCCCAAAGGAAGCCACCAGATGGCCCGCGCGGCCAAAGGCGCTGCCGTCCACCCATTCGGTCTCAAACCCGATGGCCTTGAGTTCCGCACCGAACAGCGCGCCCACCTTTTTGACACCATCAAAATTGAGCGTGCCGCTGTTGATGGTCACGGCTTTTTCAAGCAGGCGCTCCGCCGCCGGCAGCTGGCCCTCAATCGCCTCCAGGATGGCATTTTCTGTTGCGTCGTCCGCTTTGAGGGCAGGGGCGGCGGTGAAAAGGCTGGCAATCAGGGCTAGGCAAAGCGCACGCATGGATGATCCTTCTGGCTGGTTGGGGCGCCCGAATTCGGGTCGCCCCGACCCTGCCAAAAGATGCCATGAAGGGCAATGGCTTTTGGGGAAAAGGCGCGCGTCCTTCTATATCTCGACCTGCAGTGTCTTCATTGATTTGCCATAGCCGCCAGCCATCAGCCCGGTGATGCGTCCGTCTGTGACCGAAAGGTCCACTGTGATCAGGCTGGGGGAGGTGGGGGTCATGAAGTGGCCTTGCTCTATCTCAAGCCTTTGCGTTTTCGCGTCCAGTCGGTCAAACAGAAGGCAGGCCAGCGGCCCGGCGGCCATGCCGGTGGCGGCTTCCTCATCGATGGCATAGCGCGGCGCGAACATGCGGGTGGTGGCGTGCTTGCTGGTGGCTGCATGGTCCGTGGTGAAGACATAATAGCCGATCAGGTCCAGCGCGTCGCTGATGCGCTCAATCGCCTTGAGGTCGGGCGTGAGCGCGCGCAGCGTTTCACCGGTTTTCACGCCAACAACCATGAAGCTGTTGCCGGTGTTCACAAGTGTTGGCAGGGCACGCGGGTCAAGGTCGTCCGCCGCAAGGCCAAGGGATGCCAGCACGTCGGCCTCGCTGATGCCTGCAGCCTGCCAGTCTGGCGCTGATGAATAGCGCGGCGCCAACTGCTCCATAAAGGCCGCGCCGCCTTCAATGATGATCTTGCGCGGGCCGTCGACCGTTTCCTTGGAGGTTACGCCCTCAGGCACCCGGCCAATTTCGGCCAGATAGGAAAAAGTGGCGATGGTGGCGTGGCCGCAATGGGCGATGCGCCGGTTCGGGGTGAAAAAGTCCAGCTTGAAGCCCTCAGTGGCGGAGCGGGAGACAAAAGCGGTTTCCGAGGCGCCAATGTTCTTTGCCACGGCCAGCATCTGTGCGTCGGACAGGCCGTCGGCATCCAGCACGACCCCCGCCGGATTACCGCCCGCACCATTCTGGACAAAGCCGTTCACGATATGGGCAGTGATAGATGATTTTTCATTACTCTGTTTCATGATATTCCTCGCTTTAATATCCAACACATCAGCATTTAATGGCAGATTGATGGTATTTTTAGCGGGAAGTTTCTCTTATGTTCATGACGAAAATTCATGAATTGGCCGCAGGGTTTGTGGCGCTCGGGTCGCCATTTCTTAATCTGCCGGGGTGAAGGTCAGCTTCATGTAGGGCGTATAGGGGCCTTCCTTGCTGCCCGAAATATGCCCCAGCAGCTGGTAACCGCTTTCCGTTTTCATAATCTCCAGCTTGCCGATCACCACGCCACCATTGCCGTCCGGGAAGTCGGTGCCTGTGTTGGCGTTGGTGACGATCAGCGTGTCGCCTTCAAAACCGCCGGTATAGATGTCCATATAGCCGTTGAGGTCATCAAGGAAGGCGAAGCGGTAGATATTGTGGAACCGGTCGTATGACAGGGTCATCTCAAACTGGAATGTGGCGCCGGGGAAGGCCACTGGCGCATTCAGGCGCACGAAGGATTTGCCCAGAACCGTGTCTGCTGTGGCGCGCTGTGCCGGCAGAGGGGTGTCCCAGCCGTCCTCGCCGTGATACTGGGCCACAATGGTCCAGCGCCCTTCCATGAAGGACAGGCGGTCGATGCCGTCTTCACCAGAGGTCGTATCTGTGGCCTGCACCGATACGCCGGCAAAGATGACAAGCAGGAACAGGCCTGCGCTTTTCAGAAGGTGGGTCATGATATCCTCGCGTATTTGTTGACGCGAAATAGTGCGGCGAGCGCGGATATCATGCAACCCAACATTCGTTGACCAGCTTTGGGCCTGGAGTTGATCGGGCTGAAGGGCGCGTTACTCCGCCTCGATGGTGGGCTCGTGCTCAACCGGGCAGTTCAGGCTGTTGGCAATGAAGCATTCCTTGTTGGCGACTTCGTGCAGGCTCATCGCTTTTTCCATGTCGCCGCCCGCCTTGATGGTGATGCGCGGCCGGAGGATGATCCGCTCGAACTTGGAGGTCACGCCCTTGCCCTCCACCATCACGCCTTCGGCGTCGTCCTCATATGCGGTCACCACGATGTTGTTGACCGCGCACAGATGCAGGTACCACAGCATGTGGCAGGCGCTTGTGGATGCCACCAGCATGTCTTCCGGGTTGTGGCGCGTGGGGTCACCGCGGAACGCGGGGTCGGAGGACCCCAGGATGTCGGGCTTGCCGTCCACGGCCACCGTATAGTCGCGGCTGAAGCTTTTGTAGGTTCTGGTGCCTTCATCCCCCGCGCCGGTCCAGATGGTGCGGGTGTGATAATGATGCTCTGCCATGGCGGCCTCCTGTTTCGCTGTCGTCTTTGTCGCTGTCGTGTGGCTGAAGGTACGCCCGGCGGGCGGCGGGCGCCAGTGCCAATTCCGGCTACCAAGAGGGGGCCAAAGAGGCCAATGCTTACCGGGCAGGCAGTTGGCAGCAAGAATTTGATATCCCGGCCCATTCCATTCCCCTAGATCGGAATCACTGAACCTTGGAATTGATGTAGAGAGTAGATGATGAAGAAAGTTAGCATTAAAGCAATTGTGGTGGGCCTGTTGGCCTTGTTGGTGCTGGATAGCGCCGGTGAGCTGCTGTTGGTTTTCACCATGAGCGGTGGCCTTGACGGTGATGCCATTATTGCGGTGAAACAGACGAGTGCATTTCTGGTCTGGCGTTCCCTTGTCACCATAATAACACTGGCTGTTGCGGGCTATTTTACGGCCGCCTTGTCGCGGGGGAATTCCTATGTGAATGCGGGAATAGTTGGCGGCATAGCCATTCTGTTAACGGTTTTGGCCATTGCGAGCGTGGACATGCCGCTGTGGTACAGTGTCATTGCGCTGGTTTCCCAGTTGCCGTTCACTTTGCTGGGCGCGTACCTATTCCAACAGAAGCAAAACAAGGCCGCTCCTCAGTAGGGAGGTTTCAGTTTACCTGTTTGCCTGTCTTTTTTCCTCATGACAGCAAGGTGTTTGCTGGCGCCTCTGTTGCGAGGAAAAAAAGTTCACTGGAATGTGACAAATTCGGCTTGACCTTCGCCCGCGCGCATTTTATACCGGCGCAGCTTTCGGCGGCAGTGTAGCCGTTCCGAGTTGTTCCGAGTAGGATACAGACGCGCCGGGAGCTTGTATATTTTGGCCGAGTAGCTCAGCTGGTTAGAGCAGCGGAATCATAATCCGCGTGTCGGGGGTTCAAGTCCCTCCTCGGCTACCAAATTTCAAGGCTCTGTCCCCAACGGGACAGGGCCTTAAATTTTTTAGCGCAGGATTGGCGCTAACCCCCGTGGGTTCATACGAGCGCGACGCGTGGCGCGCGAGTGACGTCGAGCGAGAGCGAGACGGTCCCGAAGGGATGAAAACAGGCAGCAGGCCTGTTTTCACAATTCCCTCCTCGGCTACCAATCACCAAAGCCAGTCCCTTGCGGGGCTGGCTTTTTGCTTTTGGGCGGGCAGGGGGCGGCTTCAGGGTTCAAGTTCCGCGTCCTGTGGGCTGGCGCCCCGCTGGTAGATGCGGGTGAATTCCACGCTGCTGACACCCCCGTCTTCGGGGGCCGAAGAATCCATGTCAAACGACCTGAACTTGCGGGTATCGTGGGCCTTGACCTTTTCGCCGAAATATTTTTCGACCTTGCCATTGCCGTAGGTGATCGTGGCATCGAAGGTGATGACATAGTCGGTGGTGTTCGTCAAAGCCATATACATGTCATCAAACAGGTTTCCCTTTGGCTGGTCGCGGCAGAAGATGCCCTTCATGCCGCTGAAGGCATAGATCTTGAAGTCCTGGTAGCACTTCTCGTTGTTATGCACTGCCGTCAGGAAGGTTTTATAATGGAAATACCCTTCCTTGCGTTTGTCTTTGTCTGCGGCCTGGGTGCCCTCTTTCGCCTCTTGCGGCGCTATCATCGGAACGTCGGACTGCAGATCACTGGTGATGACATAAGGGCTGTCTTCTGCCTCACCTGCCGTATCAGTTGATGACGCGTCGCTCATGCTCAGGCCCGCAGCAACCTTCTTCCGCTGTTCGGCCAGTGCCTTCTGTTCGGCTTCAATTTTCTTGACGCGTTCACTCGTCGTCATCGGCGCCGATTGCCTCTGTGCCGATGGCGTGGTTGTGGACGCCTGTTGTTGCGTCTGACGCCGTTGCTGCTGCCGGTAGTTCGTGGCACTTTGGCGGTCAGCCGCGGCCTGACGCTCGCGTTTCTGGCGCTTCATGTCGTCAAAGGCTTCCGCCAGTTTTCTGTTGTTCCGGTCGATCTGACGGTTGAAGTTGCGGGCATTCTGTCTGTTGTTTTCAACGAACCTGTTCCAGGCGCGGGCGTTCGCATCCGCCTTTGCCTGCGCCTTGGCCTTGCGGCGGTCTCGCGCGGCCTGGCGTTCGGCTCGCTCGCGGCGCTCTTCTGCCAGTTCAGCCTCGCGTTCCCGGCGTTCCTCGGCTTCTCTTGCCGCCTTTTTTTCGGCATACAGCCTGTCACGGTCAGAGGATGCGATATCCGAAAGGGTGGCATTCTTTTGGCGCAGGCGAGCCTGCAGCTCCGCCTGCGGCATATCCAGCAGCACGCCGTTTTCGACCGAAATCGTGGTCATTTGTGTTTTTGAGAAAATCGGTTCTTCGAACTGAACCGTACGCTTGCCCGTATAGTAGGAATCAAAGCGGGTTTTCTCAATGATCGGGGTTTTGCCCTGGCCGTGTGGCAGGCCCATTTCATCAACCGGCCCGCGGTAGCTCAGGCTTGAGTAGCTGCCTGTTTGGGTTTCTGACTGCACAAAGTCCAGTTCAACGGCAACTGGCCAGCCGTTTTCCCAACGAAATTTGAGGATTTTATTGTCTACCTGACGCCAGCCATGGGCGAGCCCATGGGCAAACCCCTGAGCGTCTTTGCCTCCTTGATAGTCAAAAAATATGACGTCATCGCCCCAGAATTTCGGCATATTGTAGCTTTTGAAGTCACTTTTCTCGCCATACCTGCTCTCGCCGCACCGGAACTTGGTGCTGTAGGGTTTCATCTTCTGGCGCTTGTCCAGTCTTCTGGAAATTGAGCTATAGTGACATTTGGCGAAATGGGCCTGGACATCTGGGTTGCCAAAGCGCGGCAAGGGCGGGGCTTTTCCCGCGCCACCCGCCTCGTTTTGCCAATAGTCGTTTGTCGCCTTCTGCTTCTCACTCTCTGATGGGTAGGTGGCGAAGCGTGGGTCCCAGTATGCCGGCCAATAGATGCCGGTGATTTCTTCCAGGTAATTGCCCCTATCATCCTGCGACGTGAAATAGCCGACAGGGCGGCCCGCCAGATACCGCTTTCTCCAGTCGTAGGTGCGGTAGTTTGTAATCCGGTAGATGCCATTGTTTCTGATGCGGCCGTTTGACGTGAGGATATAGATCATGTCTTCAAGATAATCGTCGCCCAGATTGCTATATTGGCGGTTATATTTGTCGAAGGTCTGGACATGCCGCTTGTTGCCGGATTTGGCATATCCCCGCCACTTTAGACCGATCCGGCGGATCTTCTTTGTGGGGTCGGAAAGTACCCTGAAGTCAGTTTGCAAATAGCCGATCGGATCCGGGTAATAGGAGTTCCAGTCGGAGGTCCACTGAATGTTGTCCAGCTTTTGCGGAACTTTCTGGATTGTTCTGACATCAAGCGGGCGACCAAATACGCGGCTGTAGGCCCCTTTTTTCGTGTTCGGATATCGCCAGTCGCCTTCCTGCAAAAAGCCGTGGGACCAGACACCTTCCATATCGACCTGATTGTCCTGATCCTCGTAGCGGGTCAACTTCCCTTTGCCGTGCAGCATGGCCCAGCGGTTGTCTGGGGATGGGTTGAGGACTGTGCCCAAAACGGTAAATCCGGGGCCTTCCTTGCCTTCCCTGCTGAGAGTGGCGGCATAGGCCCACAAGCGGCGCTTCCTTTTCTGGTCGTCGACTGAAAGGGAATATTCCACGCCCGTGATCGGGGCAGACGCATAGCCTGCCTGCCAGACGGCACCGCATTTCTCGTTCATGCCGCCCTTGAAGGAGATGCCGTGCATGCCGGATGGGGAGACGTCATAGGCCATCATTTTCGATGGCACCTCGCAGCTCGCCATCTTGTAGTCCCACATCTTGTTATGGAAGCTATAGGGCCACTTGTGCTTATCGGTCTCCACCGGCCCCACATACCAGGCTTTTCTTGCCAGCTTCATTTTCTGGCTGGCTGCGGGAAAGCCTTTTTTCTTGTGCCCCTGCACCAGAAGGAGCGGCCCTAAGGGAAGATAGGTCCGGTCGAAGCCGTTATGTGACGTCCTCAGCCCGTCACGCTTGTCATAAAGGGTCCAGTTGACCCGCAACATCGCAAGGCCATCGCGGTAGCCGAACGGGCGGCGACCCGACACAATGGAAATGCCATCGCCGCTGGCATCTACCAGCCTGATGGCCGCAAGGTTGCCGCCGGGCATGACTTTGCCGCCATACTCAAGAAGGGGATCAAATCTTTCCGAATAGGGCAGGTCCGCGAGCAGGTGGGGCAACAGAGACAGGTACGCGGCCTTTTTGCTCACCTCGGACTGGTTGGCCCTGTCGATGGCCGACGCGGAAAGTTTCGCGGCCTGGTACCGCCACTTCATGGCGAAATATTCCTCGAATCCCGGATGCTCGGAAGAATTCAGGGCCAGGCTGACAATGCCGTTCTTGTTGGAGATATAGCGAAGGACCTGGCGCTGCGGCACCATGTTGGCAAAGGATGTTGCCTGATAAACGGTCATATTGACGCTTGGGTAGGCCGCGTTGGGCAGCAGGCCTTCATAAATAACGGCACTATATTTTTGCCCTACAGCAAGCCAGGTCTTCAGGTTGGCTCCGGGCTGCTGGGAAACGGACAGGGTCATGCGGGGGGTCGCGTGAAAGCGTCCAAAGCGCAGCTCAATCGCGTTCAGGGGTTTGCCCTTGGGGATAACCTCGAAGGCCAGCTCGTCATCTGCACGGCCGTACAGAAGGTCATAGATGACGCCCGGATCGCCCTCGATGAAGGGGGTATTGTCAAACTCTTGCGGGTCCAGTGTTTCGCCTTTGAAGAGATTGCGGCTGCCGGTGAAAAGGATGTCGCCGACGTGCAGTGTGCCGTCGACCGCAGCACTGGAGCCCGGCACAACCTTGACAATCTCCCAGCCCAGTTCGTGCGATTTCACGTCAATGCCGTAAGGCCAACTGCCGTCCCAGGTCCGCATTTTTGGGGCTGGGGAAATGGTGATGCTCGGGTCCATCTCCATAAGGATGTCACGCCAGCTTTTATGCAGATACCCAAGGGCGCGCTTTTCATCATCCTGTGTCACCAAGGGTGAAACCGGCAAAATGCCGCGCTTCAAGTCAATCTCATCGGCCGCCTGCGCTGCTGCGCCTGATAAAAAGCAGACAAGAAAAAGAAGAAAGTTAGCCTGATGAAATAAGGAATTGCGGCCCGGTTTCAACCTTTGCATACCTTATCCTTTCTGCGGATTGTCAAAATGTTGGAAACAGATTGCCGACAAGGAACAGGGTTTGGCATTCGGTGAATGCCTCACAGTTTAGGCCGAAAAGCCCCAATTGATCAAGGTAAGCGGCTTTTTTCGGGGTCGGTTATTTGGGGCCATGGCCCGCCCCTTGCCACACCTGCCGCCACCGACTATACCCACACCCATGCAGATTTTTGAGGGCATCATATCGGACCGGGGGTCCAAATATGCGGTGTCAGGCGGGCCGTGTGCCAGCCCGGACGAGGCCAAGGCGTTCATCAAGCAGCTGTGCCGCAAGAAGAAATTCGCCAAGGCCACGCACAACACCTGGGCCTTCATGACGCCCGAGGGGCCGGTCAAGAATGACGACGGCGAGACGGGTGCGGGCATGCTGATGGCGCAGATGCTGGAGCGCGAAGGCCTGATGCATCATATCGTGGTGGTCACCCGCTGGTACGGCGGCAAGCATCTGGGCGGCGACCGTTTCCGCCACGTGCAGGACAGCGTGCGCTATTATCTGGACAACGCAGAGCTGGGTTGACGCCTGAATATCCATCCATCCGATTTCTGGAAAAGTTAATAATCGATTTTGGCGATTGCTGGAATCTGGACTTCCAATTTCCTTTTGGTCTCAAAATGGGCGTATTCTCCGATCTACCATAAAGGGAGCGCAGGCCTGCGCGAGGAACGTCACCCTCGCCACACTAAAAGAAGCGAGCGGACGCCACAGGTCCACACTCTCCAACAAGTATTTGTCAGTTTAAGGGGCATCACTTCTCGCCCGGCACCAACTTGAAGGAGGTAGGATATGCTGAAGAGAAAACTACCAATGATTGTTATCCTGGCGATGGGAACAGCCCTCGCCACAGTGCCGCAAGCCGCGGCAGAACACCATGAGCCCATGGAGACACACATGCAAAGCGCCCCAACGAATGACTATTGGTGGCCAAACCGCCTGAACCTGGAGCCGCTTCGGCTGAACCTGCCGGACGCCAACCCATTGGGGGCGGATTTCAATTACGCTGAAGCCTTCAAGGATGTGGACCTGGATGAGCTGCGCGCAGACATGGAAAAGCTGATGACCACGTCGCAGGACTGGTGGCCAGCTGACTATGGCCATTATGGCCCCTTCTTCATCCGCCTGTCCTGGCACTCGGCCGGTACCTACCGGATGATTGACGGTCGCGGCGGTGCGGACGGCGGCATGCACCGCTTCGCGCCCCTGAACAGCTGGCCGGATAACACCAACCTCGACAAGGCCCAGCGCCTTCTGTGGCCGATCAAACAGAAATACGGCAACAAGATCAGCTGGTCTGACCTGATCGTGCTGGCGGGCACCATCGGCATGGAACATATGGGCTTCAAGACCGCGGGATTCGCCTTTGGCCGGGAAGACGCCTGGATGCCCGAAGAGGTCAACTGGGGCCCTGAAGGCGAATGGCTGGGCCGCGCCGAAAGCCGCCACAAGGACGGCAAGCTGACCGGTTCGCTTTCTGCCGCGCGCATGGGTCTGATTTATGTAAACCCGGAAGGCCCGAACGGCGTGCCGGACCCGCTTCTGGCGGCGCAGGAAATTCGCGACACCTTCGGCCGGATGGCCATGAATGACGAGGAAACCGTGGCGCTGATCGCGGGTGGTCACACCTTCGGTAAGGCGCACGGTGCCTCGAAGGGCTCCAACCTGGGCGCAGAACCTGAAGCTGGCGCGCTTGAAGAGCAGGGCCTCGGGTGGAAGAGCAAATACGGCAGCGGCAAGGGCGCCGACACCATCACCAGTGGCCTTGAAGGCGCCTGGACGGTAAGCCCGGCTGAATGGACGCACAATTACCTGCAGAATCTGTTCATGTTCGACTGGGTGCAGACCAAAAGCCCGGCGGGTGCGATCCAGTGGGAGCCTGATGACGACAGCACAAGCGAAATGGTGCCGGACGCCCACGACCCGGACAAGCGCCACAAGCCGATCATGTTCACGACCGACCTGGCGCTGAAGGAAGACCCGGCCTACCGCAAGGTGTCCGAACGCTTCCTTGAGAACCCGGAAGAGTTCGAGAAGGCTTTCGCTCGTGCCTGGTTCAAGCTGACCCACCGCGACATGGGCCCAACCAGCCGCTATCTGGGTGCCTGGGCGCCTGATGAGACTTACATCTGGCAGGACCCGGTGCCCGCGGTGGACCACAAGCTGATTACTGACCGTGACGCCGACAAGCTGAAGAACACCATCCTCGACAGCGGCTTGAGCCACGCTGACCTGGTGCGCACGGCCTGGGCGTCGGCATCCAGCTTCCGCGGCACGGACATGCGCGGTGGTGCCAACGGTGCCCGCGTGCGCCTGGCGCCGCAGAAAGACTGGGCGGCGAACGACCCGGCTGAGCTTGACCGGGTGCTGGGTGTGCTGGAAGGCATCCAGGCTGACTTCAACAAGAAGGCCCGTGGCGGCAAGAAAATCTCCATGGCTGACCTGATCGTCCTTGGCGGTGCTGCTGCCATCGAAGACGCAGCCGCGAAGGCCGGCCACAAGGTCTCTGTGCCCTTCACCCCGGGCCGCACGGACGCGGCGGCTGAGATGACCGACGCGGACTCCTTTAGCGTGCTTGAGCCAACAGCAGACGGCTTCCGCAACTATTTTGCCGACGGCAATGACCGGTCACCGGCTGAAATGCTGGTGGAAAAGGCCGCGCTTCTGAAGCTTTCCGTGCCTGAAATGACGGTGCTGGTGGGCGGCCTGCGCGCGCTGGATGCCAACACAGGCGGTGCCAAACATGGTGTGTTCACCGATACGCCTGGGGTGCTGACGAACGATTTCTTCACCGGCCTCCTCGATATGGGCACGGAATGGAAGAAGGCGGATACCGCTGGCATCTATGAAGGCTTCGACCGCGCGTCTGGCGAGAAGAAATGGTCGGCAACGCCCGTTGACCTGATCTTCGGCTCCAACAGCGAGCTGCGGGCCGTGGCGGAAGTGTACGCAACAGATGGGTCTGAAGCGAAGTTCGTGGAAGACTTTATTGGCGCCTGGACCAAGGTGATGAACCTGGACCGCTTCTAGGCTTCAGGCACCCGTGTAAATCAAAGGAACGGCGGCGCCCAGCGTCGCCGTTTCGCGTTTGGGGGCGGGGACTGTCAGCTTCTGTCAGGCCTTTTCAGGCTGCACGGTGGGGGCCTCAGGGCGCGGCTTGAAGGCCACCAGAAAATAGGAAACACCCCGATGCAGATACAGCAGGAAGGGCCAGACCACCAGATACAGCTCGCCGCCCAGCATGAGGTTGCCTGCCATCACCGCCACCAGAACAATGAGCGGAGACAGGATCAGGATCTCCGCAGTCCTGCTATAGCGGTTGGCGGTTGGGGCCCTGTCGCCTGCCAGCCAGCGCAGGAACAGGGGCAGGGCATAATCGATGGCCACCCACACGATAAACAGGGTGTTGCCAAACAGGATCATGGCCTCGCGCGGGGGCGGCACGGTCAGCCAATCGTTGAAGGCCGCCGTCATGATCACGAAAATGGGCGCGGAAACGCCCACAAGGGCCGCCAGGAAGCGCCAGGCGGCGCGGCCCTTGCGCCAGCCCTCAAGGGCGCCGATCCGTTCGGTGTGAAACGGAAACATCAGGCAGATGCAGAAGGCCTGCAGATACAGGGAAAAGTCCCAGAACCAGCGGGTGCCAAGAAGGTCACGCGGCCCTGCGGCGGGAAGAAAATAGATGCCCATGATGATGGAAAGATGCAGGCCCACAAGAACCACCGCTGTTCCGGCCGCAACCGCCCGCTTGTTTTCCACACTGCGCATGGCACCAGTTAACCTGAAACAGGCGGGTATGCGCAAATCTTTTCGATCAGGCCGAAGGCGCGCCAACCAGTGGCCGGCCCGCCATGCAGGCCGCCTTCTGTCGGCTTTATCCTGCCATTCGCTGGTCAAATTTCTGGAAAACCGCGCCGACAGCTTCAGGTGTATGCGGCGCGGGGAGTGCCGCCATGGCGGTGAAAAAGTCGGCGTGGCGCCCCGGGGATGACACCAGAAGGAAGGTGGCATCGCGGCCTGATCTGTTCCAGAAGCTGTGGGCGTCGCCCGCCGCCACATGCAGGCTGTCGCCGGGGGTTAAGGCCAGCGCCATTTCGCCGGCGCGGAAGTCCAGCGCACCCGCCAGCAGGCGGAAATATTTGTCTTCACCTGCGGAAATGTGATGCGGCGCCCCATGGTCGGGGGCCACGGTCACAAGCATGACATTGAAGGTACCGCCGCTTTCGGCGGTGGACACCTCAATGCGGCTTGTCAGGCCTGAGAAGGCAACGGTTTTCGGGTCTGTGACCTGTTGTGTGTGCATGGGATATCCCCCTGTTTTTCTGATAGGGCGCTAGGCTAGAGGATATTTATATGATATGAAATTCATCGAATTTTGGCATTATATGACGAAATAACAAACAAATGGATCTTGAACAGCTGAAAACATTCGTGGCCGTGGTGCGCGCGGGCGGCGTGAGCGCGGCAGCGCGGACCCTGGGCCTGCCCCGCACCACCGTAAGCGCGCGGGTGGCGGCGCTGGAAACTCAGATGGACACCATCCTGTTGCGCCGGACCACCCGTAGCATCACCCCCACGGATGCTGGTGCCAGGCTCTATGATCAAGTGCGTCGGTCGGTGGAAACGCTGGAAGCGGTTGGCGACAGTTTCGAGGCGCCGGGCGGTCCCCTGCGCGGTCTGGTGCGCTGCGCGGTACCACAGGATTTCCCGCGTGATGCGCTGGTGAGAACATTGGCAAGCCTGCGGGCCGTGCATCCCCAGATCCGGGTGGATTTCCGGTTCAGCAATGCAGTGGCTCGCCTGGCGGACGAGGATATCGATGTGGCCATCCGGTTTGGCGCGCCGGAGGCGCCGTCGCTGATTGTGCGTCGGCTTGGGGGCACGCGCTACGCGCTGGTGGCAAGCCCGACCTATATGCATGAAAAGGGGGTGCCGGAGCAGGCTTCCGACCTGGCGGATCACCGCCTGCTGGTGTTCACGGCGACCGCGGGAGCACCCAAACGGTCCCCGCTTATGGCCTGGGCGTCGCTGGCGCCCGACGCCGTCATGGCCGCCAACGATATGGCTTTCCTGCGCACCCTGGCGGTGGCGGGTTACGGCATTGCCTGTCTGCCAGCGCCATTGTGCGCGGACGAGCTGGGCACCGGACGCCTGGTGGAGCTGGAAATCGACGGCTGGTCCGGCGAGGCCGGAAGGGAAAGTGCTTTTTGCCTTGTCTTTCCCTCCCGCCGGGAGATCACGGCGCGGGTCCGCGCCTTTGCAGATCACCTGACCCGCGCGCTTGAGGATGCTTAGCTGTAGGTCAGCTTGGTTGGTTCCAGCGTCAGCTCAAGCTTGGCCACATTGGCCGGATTGAGGCTCACCAGCACATGGGCGAACCGGTCCGAATAGGCGAAGTTATAGGCGTCCGACAGGGGTGCCAGCGTGGCGGCCCACTGGTTGAAATATGGCTTTTTCGTCTGCATGCCTGCGAAGAACAGGCTGCCCGGCAGCTGGAACCATTTCTGGCTTGGCATTGAGCCGACCATCTCGCCGGCCGTGACCGTCTCACTGCCCACGGCACCGATACTGATGCCCGAGAACAGATCACCGCTGATCCAGCCGTAGACATCGTTGGCCGGTGCCATTGGCGTACTGGCGCCATCGAAATAGTAGGGCGTGTTGCCGCCATAGATGCCGCTGGGGTTCAAAAGGTCATCGCGCCTGAACAGCATGGTGTGGCCGCCTTTTACCGGCTCATATCTGACGGTAGCCCCGCTGACGATCGCCTCGGCCTGGCTCAACAGGATGTTGAGGCCGTCGTCGATGGTTGCCAGATACTGGTAGCTCTGGCGGGACTGTGGGCCGGAGGCCGGTACGTTCGGGCCGACGCCTGCGAATTCACCCTTGATGATGGCGATCACGCCGTCACCCAGGTTTGGCACCACCGAGCCCGCCTTGGTTTCCGGGCCGAACGTATCCCTGAGATAGACCAGATAGTCTTCCATCAGGTTATAGGGCATCACCGGGATGCCGGTGGTCGGGTAGACGGAAGGGTAGGATGAGGGGCCAATGACACGGGCGAAGTTCGTTCCCGGCTTGGGGCCGCTGCCATACTGCTTGAAATCGCCGGGCACCACGGCGGAGAGCGGCGTGCCGTCTGTCCCGCCGGGGCCGGACAGGCCTGAGGCTGGCGGTGTTGTCAGGGCCTTGAGCTCCTTGTAGACCTGATCTGATGTCGCGCCGCCCTTGAGGCCGCTGTCCTGCTGCACGACCTTGCCGCCAGACCCGTAGCTGGTCAGCGACATGGGGATGGCCCAATAGTCGATTGTGGTCAGGTTCGCGGCGTCCGCAGGGTCCCCATTGAAGGTGATTTCCATCTTGTCGTAGCGCAGGAAGAAGTTGGGGTCTGTCACCGCCTGGCCGGGCTCGTAGCCCTGATATTGTGGGGTCCAGGCCGTGCCGTAGCAAACATAGATGCGGCCGCTGAAATGGCTGATGCTGATGCCGTCCGACAGGTCCTTGAGTGTATACCAGTTCCCGGCCCAGGATTTGCTCCCCATACCGGCATAGACGGATGCGATCGCGTCCCCCGTCTTGGTGTTGGTGATGTCCAGCGGTGCGCCTGCACCCGGTACGAAGCCGATATGCACGTCGCTTGCGGGCAGACTGCTGTTGTTGGTGAAAGTGAAAGTTAAAGCGGCCATTATATCCTCCTACTAATGATTGCCTGAAAACAATCATTGCGGGAAAAATGCGAGGCGGGGAAGCGCCCTGCGTTTTTATGCTGCTGCAGTTGGTTGTATTGGCCCGACAGGCGCGCCAGCACGATGTCTCAATCGCACTGACGACGCCGTAAGTTTCAATATGTGAAGGCTTTTTTCGCTCTATGTGGGGCTTACGCGCACTGGCGTACCGTGACCGGCACGCCGTTCAGGGCGGCGTTGCCGCTGACGGGGTCAAAAAGCTTGTCATCGGTCAGGATGTTGCAGTTGACGCCTTCCTGCTCTGATGCCACGGCAAGTTTCACGCCCTTGGTCTGGTGGCCCCAGCCGTGGGGCAGGCTGACAACGCCGGGCATGACATCCTCGCTGGCGACCACAAGCGTTTCCACTTCACCGACGCGGGACGCGATACCCACCCGCGCACCGTCTTTGATGTCGCGGGCCGCCATGTCGGACGGGTGCATCATCAGGTGCCAGCGTGCCGGGCCTTTGATCAGGCGGGTGCTGTTGTGCATCCAGCTGTTGTTGGACCGCACATGCCGCCGCCCGATCAGCAAAAGCTCGCCGTCCTTCAAGGCCTGGCGGCTGTCCATCAGGCGCTTCAGGTCATCCAGCATCAAGTCCAGATCCAGCTTTACCGGGGCTGATAGGCGCTCCGGCATGCTGGGCTGAAGGGGGCCAAGGTCTATGCCGTGCGGGTGATCCTTGAGCTTTTCAAGCGTCAATTCCATCGCGGCCCCTGTGGCCTTGCCATATGGGCCATATTGGATGCCCTGGTCCAGAAGCACATGCGGTGCCGGCTGCGGTTTATAGTCCTGCCCCTTGCGTTTCGCGATGGCGGCGGCGAGGCCGATCATGATCTCCCAGTCGTGTTTTGTGCCCGCGGGCGGGTCGAACACCGGTGCGTTGTAGCGCGTGATATTCCGGACAGCCAGCCGGTTGAAGCTGATGTCATAATGGTCATGCTCCAGCGGCGATGTGGGCGGCAGGATCACGTCAGCAAACCGGGTGGTTTCATTGAGGTACAGGTCGATCGACACCATGAAGTCAAGGCCTTCGAACGCCTTGTTCAACTCGCCTCCATTGGGGGCGGAAAGCGCCGGGTTGGCCGCAATGGTGAAGAGGCCTTTGATCTGGCCTTCGCCGGGTGTGTTGATTTCCTCCGCCAGCGCGACGGCCGGGAACTCCCCCGAAAAGATGGGCAGGCCGCTGACTCGGCTTTGCTTGGTGGCGAAATATCCAGCGCCCCGGGTGCCGGGGGTAACGTTCCCGAACGCAGGCGTCGGCACCATGATGCCGCCGGGCACATCCATATTGCCGGTGATGATGTTCAGGACCTGGATCGCCCACTGGCACAGGGTGCCGAATACCTGGGTGGAAACACCCATGCGGCCATAGGCGGCAGCGCCCTCTGTGGTGGCCATGGTGCGGGCCAGGTCGCGGATCACATCGGCTGAAATGCCGGTCTGCTCGGCGGCCAGTTCGGGCGTGAAGCCCTCAGCGGCGGCGCGCACGGCCTCAAGCCCGTCAATGTGGCCAGCCATCGGGCCAAGGTCGACAAGGTCTTCCGCGAACACCGTCTGGATCATGGCCATCAGAAGGAAAGCGTCACTGCCCGGGCGGATGAAATGGTGCGCGTCGGCGATGGCCGCCGTTTCCGTGCGGCGCGGGTCGATCACCACGAATTTGCCGCCGCGGTCCTGGATGCCCTTCAGCCGGTTCTTCACGTCCGGCACGGTCATCATGCTGCCGTTCGATGCCAGCGGGTTGCCGCCAATAATCAGCATGAAATTCGTGCGGTCGATATCCGCCACCGGGACAAGATACTGGTGGCCATACATCAGGTGCCCCACCAGCATGTGCGGCAGCTGATCCAGCGACGTGGCGGAAAAATGATTGTCTGTGCCGATGGCGCGGCGAAGCTCGCTGCCGTGGGTCATGGTGCCATAGTTGTGCACACCGGGGTTGCCTGCGAAAAAGCCGATGCTGTTTGGCCCATTTACGTCCTGAATGGCGACCATCTTTTCGGCGACAAGCTCGAAGGCCTCGTCCCAACTGATCTCCTGCCATTCATCGCCGACACGGCGGATGGGCTTGGTCAGCCGGTCCGGGTCTGTATAGAGGTCCTGGATTGCCGTGGCTTTGGGGCAGATGTGGCCGCGGCTGAAGGGGTCGTCCTTGTCGCCCTTGATGGAGACGATCCGGTCGCCTTCTGTCTCAATCGCTATGCCACAGATGGCCTCGCACAGGTGGCAGGACCGATAATGGGTTTTCCTAAGTTCGCTCACGATTGTCTCCCCGGATGACATGGTCTTGTCTTAATCTTCATATTTAAGCGTGAGCTATGGTGATTGGCCTTGGTTTCAAGGTCGGGCCACAAGGAGAGGTGCGCAGCCATTGCGCCCAAGGCGCTTGCCTGCTAGGGCTGTTGGCCACACACTGATCTTAAGCAGACATATTCAGGAGGATTTGTGACCTTACGCGCGACACTTCTCGGCATTGCCGCCCTGTTGTTGGGGGCGGGCAGTTTGAACCTGGGTATGGGGCTGCAGGCCTCGCTTCTGGGGGTGCGCGCCGGTATCGAGAATTTCCCGACGCTGCTGATCGGTCTTGTCATGTCGGCCTATTATGCCGGTTTCGTTCTGGGCAGCCTTTATGCGCCGGGCGTTGTGGCGCGGGTTGGGCATATCCGCACCTTCTCGGCCTTCGCCTCGCTGGCGTCGGCGGCGGCCATCTGCCACGCGGTGTTTGTGGACCCGCTGAGCTGGATACTTTTTCGTGCGCTCACGGGTTTTTGTTTCGCAGCCCTCTGCCTGGTGGCGGAAAGCTGGCTGAATGCGCGCGCCAGCAACCTCAACCGCGGCACTGTGGTGTCGATCTATTTCGTTGTGATGTTGGGTATGACTGCCGCCGGGCAAGCCTTCCTGATGATGGCGCCGCCGGAAGGCTATGACCTGTTCGTTTTCGTCTCGGTTATCATTTCACTGGCGCTGGTGCCCATTGCGCTGACCAGCACGCCAAGCCCGGAAATTTCCGCACCTGACCGCATGAGTTTCCGCAGGCTCTATCAAGTGTCGCCGGTTGGTGCCGTGGGCACGTTTTCAGCCGGGCTGGTCACCGGGGCTTACTGGGGCCTGGGGGCCGTGTTCGCGCAGGCCAAGGGGCTGGTATCGGATGATATCGCTGTGTTCATGACGCTGCTGGTGCTGGGCGGGGTGGTAACCCAGTGGCCGTTCGGGCGCCTGTCGGACCGGATGGACCGCCGGATCGTGATCGGTTTCGTCGCCATCACCATCGCGGTGGTCGGCATTTTGGTATCCACCGATATCCTGCCGGATGACCCGTGGCTATTCATCATGGGTGCGGTGATGGGGGGACTTGTGCTGCCGCTTTACGGCCTTGTGCTGGCCCACACAAACGATCACCTGGAAGCCGAAGATTTTGTGCCCGCAGGCGCGGCCCTTCTGATGCTTTACGGTATGGGCGCTGTGCTGGGGCCGCTTCTGGGCACCTTGGCGATGCGGCTTGTCGGGGCCGGTGGCCTGTTCCTGTATCTGGCTATATCCGCCATTGTGTTGGCCACTTTCACAGCCTACCGCATGACCCAGCGTGCCGCAGTGGATGTCGAGGATACCGAAAGCTTCGTGCCTGTCACCAGCACTACGGCCATGGCCTATGAGCTGGACCCCCGCAGCGAAGATGAGGACGACCAGAGCCCGCAGGAGGACCCGGAAGCCCAGGCTATTCAGATTGCAGACCGGCCCTGACGCCAGGCATTCGCCCGCCTGGCGTGCATTACATTTTGACCGGGTAAATCTTTACGCTACATTAAGGATAAGCATGGGGGCATGCTTTTGGGGCTGGGAGCCAATATGACAGAAGAATCGTTCGACATTGTCGTCTTCGGGGCGACAAGCTTCGTTGGCAAAATCCTGTGCAGCTATATGACGGAACAGTACGGCCTGGGCGGCAGTGTTCGCTGGGCTGTGGCTGGCCGTTCGCGGGTCAAGCTTGAGGCACTTCGTGCCAGTCTCGGCAAGGCCGCCGACAGCCTCGAGCTGATTGTCGCGGACGCCTCGGACGAGGTGGCGCTCAAGGCCATGGTAGCCCGCGCCAAGGTGATCATCTCCACCGTCGGGCCCTATGCCCTGTATGGCGAGCCGCTGGTCAAGGTGTGCGCTGAAACCGGCACCGATTATGTCGACCTCGCGGGGGAGACCCAGTGGATCCGCCGCATGGTCCGGCGCTATGAGGATGTGGCGCAGGCCAGTGGCGCGCGCATTGTTCATTGCTGCGGGTTTGACAGCATCCCAAGTGATCTGGGCGTACATTTCCTGGAGCGCGAGGCCAATGCCAAATTTGGTGCCCCCGCGACCCGCGTGAAGATGGGTGTGAAGGCCATCAAGGGCGGTATGTCAGGCGGCACGGTTGCCAGCCTGATGAATGTCATGAAGGAAGTGGCCAAGGAGCCGGAGCTCAAGAAAGAGCTGGCAGACCCCTACAGCATCTGCCCGCGCGAACACGGCTTCAGCGCACGGCAGCGCAATATCACGGGGGCGAAATTCGACAAGGACCTGGGCCGCTGGCTGGCGCCTTTCATCATGGCTGCCATCAATACCCGTGTGGTTCACCGGACCAACGCGCTGAACGGAAAGGCCTATGGTGCGCATTTCCGCTATGACGAAGCCATGATGATGAAAAGCCGGATGCAGGCCACGGTCGCCACACTCGGCATGGGCATTTTCATGGTACTGGCCGCCATGGCGCCCACACGCTATTTGCTTGAACGCTTCGTGGTGCCCAAGCCGGGTGAGGGGCCATCGCCTGAGGAACAGCTGAACGGCTTTTATGACCTGCGCTTCTTCGGCAAGACAGAGGCGGGCGATGTGATCCGCGCGCGTGTTAAGGGTGATCGTGACCCCGGCTATGGCTCGACGGCGAAGATGCTGGCGCAGGCCGGCATCTGCCTGGCGCAGGACATAGCGAAACCAGACCTCAAGGGCGGTTTCTGGACCCCGGCAACGGCCTTGGGCGACAAGCTGATCGACCGGCTTGAAAAGCATGCGGGCCTTGTGTTTGCGCTGGACGACTGATGACCGCCGCCTGTGCGACATTTCGCCGGTTGGGTGCGCGGGCGCGGGCCTTCACAATGGGCTTCCAAACCTGGGAGAGAACCATGAGTGTATCCGCTGCTGACCTGCCGAAATCAAGCGCCCTGTGGGCCCATTTCAAACAGGGCGATTTTATCGATTGTTACCGCGCCACCGCTGTGCCTGTGGATATGGAGATGGAAGAGGCCGTGCGCACGGCCATCGCCTATATGCCGCCGTGGGTGCAGGCGCTTATGGACCTCCGGAACAGGATTGTCGGCCCTTTGGGGCTGAAGGCCGGGAAGCACAGCCGGAATGAGGCCGAGGCGGAAGCGGGCGCCCTTGAATTGGACGCCGATGGCGAGCGCATCGTCTTTACCGTGCGGGAGCGCCTGAAGGACGAGATTATCCTTGGCGAGGATGACCGCCACCTGGATTTCCGGGTGACAGTCTACCGCACGCCTGTGGCCTGGTACGTTGCCACATGGGTCCATCCCCATGCCTGGTATGGCTGGCTGTATCTTTATACGATTTTGCCGTTTCACAAGGCCATCATGCGACTGTCCGCGAAACGGCTGGAGAAGGCCGCGCATCCTCCGGCCTAGGCTGTTTGCAGCCTGTTAACGTTTGTGCCCATAGAATACCTGGGCGCATGGGGGTGGTTTGGAGTCGAAATGCGTTTGGTTTGGTTGACCCTGCTGTTTCTTCTAGCAACTGTTCCCGCCGGGGCACAGACATTCAAGCTTGTGACTGAAGAACAGCCCCCGATGAATTTCACGGATCCGGAAACCGGCAGGGTTGTGGGTATTACCACCGAGCTTGTGGAAGCCATCATGGCCAAGGCGGGGTACGAGTATGACCTGTCGGTGCTGCCCTGGAACCGCGCCTACCGCTATGCCCTGAGGGACGCCAATACCTGTATCTTCACCACGGTCCGCACGCCGGGGCGCGAGGACAAATTCAAGTGGGTCGGCCCCCTTTATACCAGCGGCTGGGCCTTTTACCGCCGGGCCGGTGCGGATGTGGCCATTGACAGCGTGGCGGATATCGGTGGCCGCGCGGTCACGGCCACCACGGGCACCATCAATATTTCGGGCATAGCGGACATTCCCGGCATCCAGCTTATTGAGGTGCCGACAGACCAGCGGGCGTTGGTGCTGCTGAACGAAGGCCGGGCGGACCTGTGGGTGTCAGGCGTGTTTACCGCCTTTATCGGGGGTGACCAGGCGGGCGTGGTGCCGGAACTGGCCTTTCTGTGGCGGCCTATCGAGCTTTCCCTGGCCTGCAATATCGCCACAGACGATGAGGCCATCGCCCGGCTGAATGCGGCCAACGAAACGCTTGAACCCCTGCGCCAGAAGCTGAAGGCGCGGCATTATTATTACACCCGCGAACGCACACCAGCCGCCCCGTCGGAATAAGCCTGCTCCTTCTTATATCTTTCGTTTAGACGCCTGTTTGATCACGCATTTGTGGGCTTGCGCCCCCCTTCCCATGACCCTACGGTTGGTCAAAATATTTTGAGGGGATACAATATGCAATTCAGGGACATGGGAAAGGCGGCTGCCGTCGGTGCCGTTCTTGCCTTCAGTGCGTCGGCGACCGCCAGCGAGACACCAGAAAAATGGGATGTGAACAACCCGCCGGTCACCGGCGAGGCCAAGGAAGTCACGGTTGATACGGTTGAGGGCACATGGATGAGCCTGGATGTCAGCCCGGACGGCAAGATGATTGCCTTTGACCTGTTGGGCGACATTTATGTGATGCCGGCGTCTGGCGGCAAGGCCAAGGTGATCGCGTCCGGTGTGGCGTGGGACATGCAGCCGCGCTTCTCGCCGGACGGCCAGGAAATCGCCTTCACCAGCGACCGCGCGGGCGGCGACAATATCTGGGTGATGAAGGCCGACGGCTCAGAGCCGCGCCAGATCACCAAGGAAAGTTTTCGCCTGATGAATAACCCGACCTGGAGCCCGGACGGCACCTATATCGCGGCCCGGAAGCATTTCACCACGCGGCGCTCGCTCGGCACTGGGGAAATCTGGCTCTATCACGCGTCGGGCAAGGCGTCCGGCGGCTTGCAGGTGGTGAAGCGCCCGAATGAGGCGTTCCAGAAGGAACTGGGCGAACCCATGTTCAGCCCGGACGGCGAGAGCCTCTATTACACCATGAATGTCACGCCCGGGAACACCTTCCTCTATGCACAGGACAGCAACACGGAAGTGTTCCAGATCAAGAAGATATCGCTTGAGGACGGCACAGTTGAAACGGCAGTGGGCGGCCCCGGTGGGGCCGTGCGGCCCGCGCCGTCGCCCGACGGGTCGAAGCTCGCTTTCGTCAAGCGGGTGCGCGCGAAATCCCGCCTGTTCGTCAAGGATTTGGGCACCGGCGAGCTAACCATGCTGGATGATGACCTGGATCATGACATGCAGGAAGGCTGGGCCGTGCATGGGCTTTACCCAAACATGGACTGGACACCGGACAGCCGCGAGATCGTCTATTGGTCGCGCGGCAAAATCTGGCGCATGGATGTGGCGTCAGGCGAGAAAGCCGAAATCCCGTTCCATGTGCAGGATACCCGCACGGTTTACGCGCCCCCGCGCTTCAAGGTGGATGTGGCGCCCGATGTGTTCCGCACCAGAATGGTGCGTTTCGCGACCCCGTCGCCCGACGGCAAGTCGGTGGTGTTTGAAAGCCTGGGCAGCCTCTATATAAAATCCGGTGAGGGTGAAGCACGGAAACTGACCCGCGGTGGCGACTATGGCTTTGAGCTGTCGCCCATCTGGTCGCCGGACGGCAAGACCATCTATTTCATCACCTGGGACGACGAAAAGCTGGGCAGCATCCAGCGCGTCAGTGCGCGCGGCGGCAAGCCGAAGGCAGTGCTGAGTGAGCCTGGCCACTATGCCGATCTGGCCATCAATGACGCGGGCGATACGCTGCTGTACCGCAAGCGCGGGGGTGGGTATCTCTTGGACGACACCCATGATGAAGGGCAGGGCGTATACCGCATGCCTGCCAAGGGTGGTACGCCACAGCTGGTCACCAAGGAAGGCGACGCGCCGGCGTTCGGCCCGGACGGCCGCATCCTGGTACAGAGGGGCACTGCGCTTGTCAGCCTGACAGCAGACGGCTATGACGCCCGCACCATCGCCAGCGCCAAATATGCGTCTGACCTGCGCCTGAACAAATCCGGCAGCCACATTATCTGGCGCGAAAACTATCACGTTTATATGGCGCCTGTGCCTGCGACCGGGCAGGAGATTTCCCTGACCCCGTCGGGTGGCAGTGTGCCGGTGGCAAAGCTGACCCGTGACGGCGGCACTTATATTGGCTGGGCGGACGATGACACCGCCTATTGGTCCATCGGGCCGGTGATGAAGCGGGTGGATGTGGCCGACGCCTTCGGGGCGGACTTCAAGGCGCCGGAAGGCGGGCTTGACCTGTCCCAGGAAGTCACGGCGGCGAAACCTGAGGGCATGACGGCCATCACGAATGCCCGTATCGTTACCATGGAAGGGGACGAGGTCGTTGAAGGCGGCACCATCCTGATTGACGGTAACCGCATCCAGGCCCTGGGCGCTGACGTTGCAGTGCCTGAAGGTGCAACCGTGATCGATGCTTCTGGCAAGACCATCCTGCCGGGCTTCATTGATATCCACGCCCACGGGCCTTATGGCAGCGGTGAGATCGTGCCGCAGCAGAACTGGTCACAGATGGGGCATCTGGCCTTTGGTGTCACCACCACGCATGACCCGTCAAGCCGCGCGACACTGGTGTTTGCCGCCAGTGAATATCAGCAGGCGGGCAAGATTGTCGCGCCGCGGACATTCTCAACGGCTGAGATCGTTTACGGTGCCAAGTCCAGCTACTGGGCGCCGGTGGATGAGATCAACGACGCGCTTGCCCACGCCCGCCGCCTGAAGGCGCAGGGGGCCATCAGCATCAAGAACTATAACCAGCCCCGCCGCGACCAGCGCCAGCAGGTGGTGGAAGCCGGGCGTCAGCTGGGCCTCAATGTGGTGGCCGAAGGTGGATCGCTTTATCACCAGGACATGAACCTGATTGTGGACGGTAACACGGGCGTTGAGCACACGCTGCCGAACCAGCATATCTATGGTGACGTGCTGCAGTTCTGGCCGCAGACCGAGGTGGGCTTCACGCCGACGCTGGTGGTGGCCTTTGGCGGCATCGGCGGCGAAAACTATTGGTACAAGCATCTGGACGTGTGGAAGCATCCGCGCCTCAGCCACTTCGTGCCGCCCACCGTGTTGCAGCCGCGGTCCGTGAGGCGTGAGGTCGCGCCGGAGGAAGACTATGGCGACGGCCTAAATGCAGCCTTCGCCAAGCAGCTGATGGAACGTGGTGTCAGTGTGCACACCGGCGCACACGGGCAGCGTGAGGGCTTCGGCACCCATTGGGAGCTCTGGAGCTTCGTGCGTGGCGGCATGACGCCGATGCAGGCGCTCAAGACCGCGACCATCAACCCGGCGCGCTATATGGGTATGGACGCTGACATCGGCAGCCTGAAGGCCGGCAAGCTGGCGGACCTCTTGATCATCGACGGCGATCCGCTCGCTGACATCAAGGACAGCGACAAGCTGACCCATGTCATGCTCAATGGGCGGCTATACCGCGCCGATACACTCGCGGAAGAAGCGACGGGCGATTTCGCGCCCAAGCCTTTCTACTGGGCGGATAGGCCAGAGAGCGATATCCGTTGAACGATATCCGCCAAGGGCTTTGGGCTAATTGGGAACAGGGAGGCTTCGGCCTCCCTTTTTCATGGGGGTTACCCCTGCAGGCTGGGGAAGAAGCGGTCCATCACCGCGTGGGTTTTGTCCACCTCGCCTTGAATCCAGCTGGCGAATTCCTTGTATTTGTCCGTCTCGGCGAATTCGTAGGAGCACACAAGCCAGTCTGACGGCTTGACCGCATAGGGCCGCCCGAGCGGCACAAGGAAGCCGTTTTCCACGTCTTGCTCGTAAAGGAGCGCGCGCCCCAGCGCCACGCCAAGCCCGCTCATGGCCGCTTGCAGCGCCAGGTCTGTGCGGTCGAAACGGCTGACGGGGTCAACCGTCTGGGTGAAATCTTTCTCGAACTCGACAAACTCGCGCCAGCCGAAGGGAATGGGGTCCACTTCTGTGGCGTGGTCCATCAAGATGTCATGCTCCACCGTCCAGGGATTGGCGGGATCGATACCCTTTTCCTTGACATAAGACGGGCTGGCAACCGCCTGCATGATGGACGTGCCCAATTTCACGCACCTCAGGCCCGGGTAGGGGCCGATGCCGTAACGAATGGCCACATCGGCCTCGCCGCGGGTGAAATCCACCAGCCGCGTCTGCGCCTGCACCGAAAGGCTGAGCCCGGCGGCACGGGCCTGCATCAGGCGCGGCACCATCCATTTCATCGCCAGCGACGGCGGCACCGATACGCGGATGGCGTTGGTGTGGCGCGCCTGCAGGATACGGTCCAGCGCGTCTTCAAGGTCATGCACGCTCGAGAATGCAGCCCGGCACAGGATTTCCCCGGCATGAGTGAACTTCAGTGACCGGGTCGTGCGTTCAAACAGCTGCATGCCCAGCATGTCCTCAATCGCTCGCACCCGGTGGCTCACCGCGGTCTGGTGCACGCCCAGTAGTTCGGCGGCTTTGGTGAAGTTCAGTTCCTGGTGCAGCGCCGCCAGGAAGGGGCTGGCCTGTACCAATTTGATCAAACGGCTATTCATGAACACATCTCATAATTTCAAGAGAAAAATATATCTTAAAAAATGGTCGAAAGCCACAGATATAATAATCCGTACGAGGATAAGGAGAAAATACAATGTCTACAAGCCATGAGTATAAGTCGAGGCTCCAGGCCTTTGGGCTGTTGGCCGTTCTGGCGGTGCTGTTCCTCCTGAGCGAACCGTCAAACGCCCAGACGCAGGTCTTTTATGTGAATGCGGACCGCAACATTGAAAAGGGCCAGGAAGCCATGAATGAGGGCGACTATGACCGCGCCGTTCGCTACCTGAGGAAAGCTGCCCAGAGGGACCTCGCGAGCGAGCATATGGCGATTGTTCAGAACAGCCTGTGTGCGTCGCTGTTCCTGAAGGGTTCTTATGAAGAAGCCACGTCTGCCTGCTCAAGCGCGATTGCCGAAGATGCGCGTTACTGGAAAGCCTATGTCAACCGCGGGCATGCCCGGAAGGCGCTGGGTGACGCCAGCGGTGCCCTTGCTGACTATTGCCAGGCCCATGCCCTGAGCCCGAGCCACGTCACCGGACCATTCCGATCCCAGTGTGAAGGGTAACGATACCTATACCCCTCACGTCTTGCGGGCTGACCGACGAACCCCCGGTCAGCCCGCTTTTTTATGCCCTGTTCAGGCTTGCCGCCCGCAGCCTTCCCTGCGTAGAATGCGACCCAGGATGGCCACGGGGGACAAGCGCTTGGTGCGGCTCGATAAACTTCTGAACACGGATGATTTCCGCAAGGCGGCAAAGCGCAAGCTGCCGGCTCCCATGCTCCATTATCTGGACGGCGGGGCAGACGATGAATGGACGCTCGCTGATAACACCGATGCCTTCACCCGCTACCCGCTGTTGCCGGAGTATCTCAAGGACCTGAGCGTGGTGGATACCACCACCCGCGTGCTGGGGACTGAGCTGAAGGCCCCGCTGATCCTGTCACCCACCGGCATGAACCGCCTGTTCCATCACGAGCGCGAACCGGCGGTGGCGCGGGCGGCGGCGCGTCACGGGCTGATGTACAGCCTCTCAACCCTTGGGACCACCAGCATGGAAGATGTGGCGGCAGCATCGGGTGGGCCGAAGATGTTCCAGATTTACATCCACAAGGACCGCGGCCTGACCATGGAGTTTGTCGCGCGCGCCAAGGCCGCGGGCTATGACGCCCTGTGCCTGACGGTGGACATGGTGGCGGGCGGTAACCGGGAGCGCGACCTGCGCACCGGCTTCCTGATGCCGCCGAAGCTGACGCTATCCAGTCTATCAAGCTTCATCACCCACCCGGGCTGGACCTTCAACCTCTTGCGCAACAGTGATTTCCGGCTGGCCAATGTGGCCCACAGGCAGGATGCGCTGGCGGGTGGCGCCATGGGCGTGATCGGTTATGTGAACAGCCAGTTCGATCATAGCGTGACATGGGATGATGCAGCAAAGGTGATCGAAGCCTGGGGCGGGCCGTTTGCCATCAAGGGTATCCTGTCCCCCGCCGATGCCGTGCGCGCCCGCGACGTTGGCGCAAGTGCGGTGATGATATCAAACCATGGCGGCCGGCAGCTGGATGGGGCCGCAGCCCCCATTGACTGTGTGGCGCCGATGCGTGACGCGGTGGGCGCTGACATGGAGCTGATCGTGGACGGCGGCGTCCGGCGCGGCAATCATGTGGTGAAGGCGCTGGCGCTGGGGGCCAATGCTGTATCGTTTGGGCGGCCCTACCTTTACGCCCTGGCGGCGGCGGGCGAAGCGGGCGTGGACCGCATGCTGGGCCAGATGGTGGATGAAATCCGCCGCTCCATGGCGCTGTCGGGTTGCGCTACTGTTGCCGCCGCCGGCAGGCACCTTTTGGCGCCCGAAAGGCCAGCAGTTTACCAAAAGTGAACTTTACCCGTGCATACTTGAGCGCACGACCGAGCTGAGGTGCAAATGCGATCAAGTCGACTGTGGTGCATTCTGGGATTGACGACGCTGGTGTCAGCCAGCGTGATGGCCGCCGACCTGCGGCTGATCACCGAAGAAAATGCCCCGGTCAATTACCGCGACCCGGAAAGCGGGAAAATTGCAGGCGCGGCGCATCTGCTGGTGGAGGAGATGCTCAGGCGGGCGGATGTCAGCGCCACGTTCGAGCTGCTACCGTGGCAACGCGGGTTCCGTGACGCCTCAACCACCCCCAATGTCTGCCTGTACGGCATGAACCGCACACCGGAACGGGAAACGATGTTCGAATGGGTCGGCCCGCTGTTTCACAGTGGCTGGGGCTTTTTTGGATATGACCAGACTATTGCCCTTTCAAACCTGGATGACCTGGGCGAGCATACAGTTGTTTCCAAAGTGGGCGACGCTGTGACCATAGCGCTTATGCGCGACAGGCCGGAAACCCGCAATATCACTGTTGAAGATGACGTGGCAGCCATACGCCTGATGCGCCATGGTCGTGGTGACCTGTGGCTGACCGGTATTGTCAACGCCCGCAGTAACGCCGAGCTGGCGGGTCTGCCCATGCCGGACATGAAGCTGATGTGGAAGCGGTCTGTTATCTATTTGGGGTGCGGCAGGGGAACAAAGCCAGAGGTGCTGGCACGGATGCGAGCCATCCTTCCGGGCCTGACGGACTATAGAGACCGCCTGGCCGCAGAACATTGGGGGGACTGGACCCTTGAAGGCAAACCCTGACCGCCTACCTTTGATATGACGCGTTTACTGTACTCCGGTGGGCGTTACCTGTAAGCTAGCCGCAACGCAAACCAGAAAGCCAAGCCGCATGACATCAGTTGCAATGAGCCGGGATTATTCACTGGGTGAGGAAGTTACCCACGCTATCAGCCATGGGGTGGCGGCGGTAGCGGCCATCGTGGGGCTCGTCTTTCTGGTCATGAAGGCGGCTGCAGTGGGTGGTGCGCTGGAGATCACAGCGGTGGCCCTCTATGCGGGCTGCATGATCTTCATGTTCACGGCCTCGACGCTCTATCACAGCCTGTTCCAAACCAAAGCGCGCGACTTTTTCAAGATGCTGGATCATTCGGCCATCTATTTCAAGATCGCCGGCACCTACACGCCTTTCGCCCTGGTGACGCTGCCGATCTCACTCGGGGCCTGGGTGGCAGCGGGTGCCTGGAGCGCGGCGCTTCTGGGCACAGTGCTGAAGGCGCGGGCCTATGTGAAGAAATCCGCCAAGAATTTCAGCCCGGTCTCATTGGGGCTTTACCTGGCCATGGGCTGGGCGGCTGTGTTGATGATGGGCGAACTGTCTGACCGGCTGCCGGGCGCCGCCATCTGGTGGATCATCGCGGGCGGGCTGGCTTACACGCTGGGCGCCATTTTCTATGCGCTCAAGAAGGTGCCCTATACCCACGCGGTGTGGCACCTGTTTGTGGTGGCGGGCGCGGCCTGCCACTTCATCGCCATTTACCTGTATGTGATTTAAGCGGCGTCGGCCCGCCGGATAAAATCCGGTTCCTGTCCTGAGTTTCCGGGCCAAATTCGGTCGCCTGTCTGGCACGATGGGACTATGCCTGAATATCGGCAAGGGGAGGATATCATGAATCCATTGAAATCAATTTTTACAGCTGGCGCGCTTCTTTTGGTTGCTGCCTGCGGGCAAGGGCCGGACGCGACGGAAAGCGCAGACCGCGTGTTCACCCACGGCCAGGTCTGGACAGGCGGGGACGCCGCTGGCGTGGACGCAGAAGCCTTCGCCGTCAAGGACGGCAGAATTTTGGCCGTGGGTGCTTCCACCGATATGGCCGCTTACATCGATGACGGCACAGAGGTGGTTGACCTTCAGGGCGCTTTCGTGGTGCCCGGCCTGATCGACAATCACGTTCACTTCTTTGAAGGCTCTTTCACGCTCACACAAGTACAGCTCAGGGATGCCGCGACGCCCGAAGAATTCACCCGCCGGATCGCAGAGGCTGCAGCCAAGGCGCCTGCGGGCACCTGGGTGCTGGGCGGCAACTGGGACCATGAGCTGTGGGGCGGGGAGCTGCCCGACCGCGCCTGGATCGATGAAGTGACAGGCGATGTGCCGGTATCGGTGAACCGCCTGGACGGCCATATGGTGCTGGCGAACTCAAAAGCACTGGAACTGGCGGGTATTGACGCATCAACGCCGGACCCGGAAGGCGGGGTGATTGTGCGCGACGCGGATGGCCGCCCCACGGGCGTGCTGAAGGACGCGGCTATGTTCATGATGGACAAGGCGGTGCCCAAGCCGTCTGACGCGCGCATGGAGGAAGTCTTTAAAATGGGCATGGCCTATGCCGCCCAAATGGGCGTCACGCAGGTTCATGACATGGCCTACAATTATCGCTCGCTTGAGACCTACCGCCGCCTGAAGGACAGGGATGAACTGGCGCTCAGGATCTATGCCTTCACGCCGCTCGAGGAATGGCAGAGCATGCAGGGCTATGTGGCCGAGCACGGCCGGGGCGACGACATGCTGCGCTGGGGCGGCTTGAAGGGCTTTGTGGATGGGGCGCTTGGCTCCACCACAGCCTGGATGTATGAACCCTATGCCGACGCGCCCGAGACCAGCGGCTTTCCGCTTCTGTCGATGAACGAGCTGCAGAACCGGGTGTTCGGCGGCGCGCACGCGGGCCTCCATGTGACGGTGCACGGCATCGGTTTTCAGGCCAACGACAAACTGTTGGATATTTTCGAGAATGTCGCCGCGCGGGTGGACCGCACGGACCTGCGTTTCCGCATCGAGCATGCCCAGCACCTGACCGAAAGCGCCATCAAGCGGTTCAGTGAGCTGGATGTGACAGCTTCCATGCACCCGTACCACCTGATTGACGATGGCCGTTGGGCTGTAAAGCGCCTGGGCGAGGACCGGCTGAAAGGTACTTATGCGATTGGCTCTGTGATGCGCGCGGGTGGCCGGGTGACCTTCGGGTCTGACTGGCCGGTGGCGCCCCTGGACCCGATCATGGGCATTTATGCTGCCGTGACCCGCCAAACGCTTGACGGCGCCAACCCGGACGGCTGGATCCCCGATGAGAAGATCAGCGTGCTTGAGGCGCTGCGGGCCTATACGGTCAATAATGCTTATGCTGGCTATCAGGAAGACAAGCTGGGGCTCATTAAGCCCGGCTATCTGGCGGATTTTGTGGTGCTGAGCGACAATCTGTTCGCCATCGACCCGGTGGCCATCAAGGATGTCAGCGTGCTCCGGACCGCCATTGGCGGGGTGGACCGCTACCGGGCGGAAGACTAGCCCCGGAACGAGAAAGAGGCACCCTCAATGGGGTGCCTCTCCCGCCTGAGATCGCTACCGGGTGCTGGCTGTCAGCGCCACAGGTTGGCGACGTTGGTCTCCTGAAGGGTGGCTTCGCGCTCTGACCAGTGCGGGAAGAAATTATAGCCCGTCTGGTCCTGGATCGCCTGAATCGTGGTGAGAGACTCTTTGTAGGCGTTGAAATCCAGCTTCTTGTTCTCAAGCACAAAGGCGATGGAGCGCCGTCTGGTGGTGTCGAACACGATCTTGTAGAAGGCGTCTGGAATCTGCACCTTGGTCTCACCCGATGAGCTGTCCATGAAGCGTTTCTCCGCACCGTCTTTATAGATTGGCCCGGTAATCACGATCAGGCTGGTGCCTGGGCGGGTTGCGGCCCAGTTGCGCACGACGCTCTCCAGCTTGCGCCAGGCGCCGCGGTTGAAGCCGATGCCCACCTGCGGTGCCATGTTGGTCAGGTAAAAGCTTTCCATCATGACCTCGTCGCTGCGCTTCATGTCGCCTGCCGGGGCCTGGTGCCCGCGGTCAAAGCCGCTGCCCTTATAGTCCGGCAGCGTGGCCCGGGTTTCGACATTCATACGCACAAGGTCGGGGTCCGCCTGAAACTTGGCGTCGTCCCGGTCGGCCGTGCCCTTGAGGTTTTCAGGGTTCAGGACCTCCACCACCCAGTCCGGGTTGCGGGTTTGTGGGTTGAAGCGGGCCACATAGGCTTCGCGGCACAGGGTGATCATGCCCGTCAGGTCCCCCATGTCTTCCGGCGCCCAGGCCATGATGGGAGAGGCGTCGCAGTCCACGTGCGAGACAGTGGCTTCGGCATCGGGTGCGGTGGCTGGGGTTGCTGCAGCCGCTTCAGCCGCCGGGGCGGTGGCAGGTGTCTCTGTGTCCTGTGCCCAGACGGGGCCGCCCCCGATCAGGGCGGCCAGCAGAAGGGGTGCGCCGCCCTTAAAGAGCCGCGCGCTGCTCACTTGCGGTCTCCGTCGACTTCGGCTGGGGGAGGGGTCGAGCTAGGGGGCTTGGACATGGATTTGCCCATGGCATAGCCCGCGCCGGAGATGCCAAGAAGCACCAGCACATTGCCCGGAATATCAACGAACGTACCGGCTTCGATGCTCAGCGCCAGGAAAAGCCCGGCGATGACGAAGGTGAAAATCAGGAACTGGAACCGGGACAGGCTGGCTTTGGTTTTACCCACCAGAAGCTGCGTGATGTCGATCTTGCCGACCCAGATTTTATAGAGAACGGTGCCGGCGAAGCCGAGCAGGATGAGGCTGAGAACCCCGAAGGTGACAAGGCTGATAAGTTCCGGCCCTTTGAGTGCGCTATCCATGAAAAGTCTCCCCTATTAGACTAGGCGCCTGTTGGCATAAGTGTGTTTTCCGAAAAGATAGATGCCATTACTGCCGGCAAGTAAGGTGACCACCGTGTCGTCCACGTCAGGCAGGCTTGTTGCACCGGTCCCCAGCAGCGAAAAGCCCTGGAAGGCGTAGTAGGCAACGGCGGCGATGGAGGCGAGGAACAGCTGGGCCCGTTCGGGCGCATAATCGCCCTGATGCTCATGCGACATGGCGTCTGTCAGGGCAATATCACCCTGCAGCATTTTCACGACGACAGTCGCGAGCATAAGCGCAAGCCAGATCTGGAGGCCCCAGTTCAGCCAATCATGAAGTGCCATGATCTTCTCCCCTTGCGCGCAATAGTATCGCAAAAAGTTTATTCGCAAAACTATAAAGAGATTAGGTGGCTGGCGTTTGGTTGCATCGCCGCATCGACCGGGTTTGGCTGTGGCTGGCTTTGGAAACCTTCTGTGCGTGGGCACGATTGTGCTATACTCATCTGCTCCCCCATACCTCCATGCCCATATGGGGACTGATTTGACCCGCATTATGGAGGACCATCATGTCTATCGCCCCCCGTCTCCAGCGCTTTATGGAGAAGAATGGCATTGATTATGAAATCATGCCCCACGACAGGGAAGTCGTTGCATCAAAGATTGCCCAGGCTGCTCATATCTCAGGGAACGCCATGGCGAAAGGTGTGCTGCTCAAATCCGACCACGGCTATATGATGGCGGTGGTGCCCGCGTCTCACCATGTAGACCTGCAGACACTGAGCCACCGGGCGCATGAACGGCTCGGGCTTGCCACCGAAGCCGAAGCCTGCAGCATTTTCGATGACTGCGATGCAGGAGCCGTACCGGCTTGCGGCAGCGCATACGGTATGCCCATGATCATCGACACGAGCCTCGACGACCAGGACGAGCTGTATCTGGAAGCTGGTGACCACCGTAATCTGTTGCATATCGACAGGCAGGCGTTTGCCAAGCTGACGGCGGATTCCGAGCACGCCCGGATTTCCCGCCCGCACTAGCTGAAGGGACAAACCGGGGACCCAGAAGAATATAACGGGTGGTACTTTGCCGCGCACCACCCGTTTGCCTGAGGGTATTCTGTCTGCCGTCCGGTTTCTTACCGGCCAAATCCTTACCGGCCAGAAGCAGCGGTTGCCGTTTGCGGCAGGTTGCGCACCGGGCCCAGTTCCTGCCAGAAGTCGGCGCCCGCCACTTCCCGCAAACGCCACTGGTAAGGGAGCGCATCCCACGGCGCGCATTCAGGGAAGCGGATGTCGCACACGATGGTGCCATCTGAGGTCTCGATCGTCAGCACCGCATGATACTGGTTTTCTTCCGTATAGGCGGTGGCGATCAGGAACGACCCGCTATATTCAGGGTAACGGCCACGCAGGATACGGCGCATGGTCAGCGCAAAATCTTCACAGTCGCCAGGGCCAACATCGGTCCGGCTTTGCCAGACATCAGTGCCGTTTTCTTCTTCAGGGATCACCAGCGCTTTGGTTTCGGCCTGCGCTGTGGCGATTTCCGCCAGCATGTCTTCTGTCGCCGGCAGTTTGCATTCCTGTGGGTTGCGCACGCAAAACTCGGCAAAAGCAATCGGGGTAGCGGTTTTCTCGCCAGTGGGCATGGCGGTGTTTGGTGCCAGAGCATTCGTTGAAGCAATTGGGCCAAAGCCTTCGCCGGCGCCCATGCAGGCAGCCAGGGGAAGTGCAAAACAAAGAATAAGCAGCTTTTTGAACACGATACTTCATCCTATCAAACAACAGTTTGTCCATCGCCGGTAAGCCGGCTTAAGTTCTTTTGCCTGATGGAAGTCCGGGGGTCATGAATGTGTCCCGGTCTGCGATTTCCTACTGCCTTGGTGGGCAGTGCCTGAAAGAATCGCAAATAATTCGATACAGAAACTCTGCCAAATGCGTGTTCGTCGCAATATTTTGTCCGATTTTAGCGAAAAATAGCGTAAAAAATGGATGATTTTTCAGGGCTTTCATGGTCTTTGCTGCAAATAAACAGAAAATATCGGTAAATTTTTCTGCGCTGTGAAATCCTGAGTGTTTAATGCGGCTTATGCAGCATTTGCTTGTTGGAAACTGCGACTTGTTTTTGCTACTTTGCGCCGGTTCTGAGTGAAAGGCGCATTGGGCAAAGCATGAAATCGGCCTCAAAAAAAATTATCAGCAACCAGTCGGATGTTCATGAAAATCTGGTTTCCGTGGTGAAAAAGCACCTCGAATCAGAATTCAGGAAGCCGGTGGCCGATCATACACGCCGGGCCTTTGATGCGGTCTGCGCCCGGCTGGATGATGCGCCGAAGCGCCCGCTTATCCTGGATGCCTGTTGCGGTGCGGGTGACAGCAGCCGGGCTCTGGCGGCACAGTATGAAGATCACTGGGTGGTTGGCATCGACAAGTCTGAAAGCCGGATCATGCGCGAACGTCCCACCTTGTTTCGAGACAATCTGGTGCTGATGCGGGCCGATCTGACGGATTTCTACCGCCTGGCGGTGGCGGCTGGCTGGCGCCTGGCGCGGCATTATGTGCTTTACCCGAACCCATACCCGAAATCAGTGCACCTGAAGCGTCGTTGGCACGCCTCGCCCGTGTTCCCCGATATGCTCAAGCTGGGCGGCGTGTTCGAGATGCGCTCGAACTGGCGGCTGTATCTGGAGGAATTTGCCGTGGCGCTCGAGGTGGCGGGCCACACGGGCGAGGTAGCGGCATTTGACGCGCCTGAGCCGCTGACCGCGTTCGAACGCAAATACCGTGACAGCGGCCAGCCCCTTTACCGGCTGACCGCTGATCTCTCGAAGGTCAGTCTTTAAGCGCCATGGGCCCCATGGCAGCCTCATTTACCTGCCCGTCATATTTATAGACAGTGCCGTCTTTCATAACGAAATCAACGCGGGACAGCAGGTTGATGTGCCTGAGCACGTCGCCTTTCACCCCGATGATATCGGCATATTTGCCTGCTGATATAGTGCCCTGTTTATCAGACACCCCCATCATCACGGCGGGCCAATAGGTGGCCGCGCGGATGGTGTCCATGGGCGCAATGTCCATCACATTCACCCACACGTCCATTTCGTTCCAGGTACTCTGGCAGTGGAATTTCATCGGGATGCCGCTGTCGGTGCCCACAAGGAACACGAGGCCCGTTTCCCTGAGCTGGGCAATCTTGCGCTTGAGTGTCGGGCGGCGGAGCGGCGTCAGCTGGGTGTAGCCAAGCTGGCCGGGGTTCTGGATGGACCCTTTAATGTCTGCGATGGTGTCGGCTTTCAGGCCGCGATGCCAGCAGTTGCTGTCCAGTTTTTCCGGGTTGTCGACCGTATGCTGGAAGTTCCACAGGCCTTCTACAGTGGGTGTCCAGTATAAGGGCCCACCCGCCACACGCCCGGTGGCGGTGCGCTCTTTCAGCTTTTCCACCACATCCGCCGGATATTCGGGGGCGGTCGTGAGGCCCGTATGTTCGAAATTGTCGACGCCGATCTCAAGCCCGCGGCGGATCTCGTTCGGGCGGTGCGAATGGGCCACCACCTTCATGCCGTACCGGTGCGCTTCATCGACAATCGTCTGGGCGACGGCGAGCGGCATCTTGTCCTGGTCGATCAGCTTGACGATTTCCATGCCGGCGTCGGCCAGCGTTTTCACCTTCTTCTTTGCCTCAGCAACGGTTTTCACGCCCCAGCGGAAGGCTTCGGTGCCGGGGTAGGGCTCGTCCTGCAGGAAGGGGCCGGATGTGAACAGCCGCGGACCGGGCGTCTCGCCAGCATTGATCCGGGCCTTGACGGAAACGGAAGCGTCGAGCGGCGCGCCGAGGTCCCGCGCGGATGTCACACCAGCCAGCAACAGCTGCGCGGCACTCGCGGGCATGATCTCGTCGGCCAGCCGGTTGATATAGGCCTTGTCCCAATGCTCATAATCGGCGTGGCCGTTCAGCATCAGGTGGGCGTGGCTTTCCCACAGGCCGGGCAGCAGGTCCATGCCGTCCGTGGACACGACAGTATAGCCGTCCGGCACCGGCAGCGTATCCACGGTGCCCACCCGTTCCACCACGCCGTCGTTGATCAGGATAACGCTGTTGGCGATAGGCCGGTGTCCGAAGCCATCAATCAGGCGTCCGCCCACAAGGGCTGTTTGCTCCGCCTGGGCACCGGCGGCCAGAAGCGCGCCTGCAAGCGCGGCTTTGATGAAATGCTTGAGCATAAGTGTCCCTCCCATGTTTTTCTAAACTTAAGATGGCACAGATGCCAGCCAAGTCCATGGCCTGACACAGATGTGATGGGGGGACCGCGTCGGGGTGTTCGTGCCGCAACCGGTCGGGCGGCTCACCCCATAGGGCGGCGTTGACATCCAATCAATGCCGCCACGATGGTTTTCTTTCCCTTGCCGGTGGCGCGGTTCGCCGGAAATGAAGCTAAGGGTATGCGGAAGAGGCAGCCCTTAAGCTGCCCAATCCAGGATCACTTTGCCGGACTGGCCCGAACACATCACGTCGAAGCCCTTCTGGAAATCGTCCACGCCAAAGCGGTGGGTCAGGATCGGGCTCATATCGAGGCCGCTTTCCAGCATGGCGATCATCTTGTACCAGGTCTCGAACATCCGGCGCCCGTAGATGCCGTGGATTTCAAGGCCCTTGAAGATCACATGGTTCCAGTTGATGCCGGAGCCTTCTGGCAGGATGCCCAGAAGCGCGACCTTGCCGCCGTGGTTGATGGTCTCCAGCATGTTGCCGAACGCCTGCGGCACGCCTGACATTTCAAGCCCCACGTCGAAGCCTTCGGTCATGTGAAGTGCGGCCATGGTGTCCTTGAGGCTGTCCTTGGTGACATTCACGGCCTTGGTGGCGCCCATCTGGCGTGCCAGATCCAGCCGGAAGTCATTAACGTCCGTGATCACGATATTGCGCGCGCCCACCTTGCGGGCGATGGCAACGGCCATGATGCCGATCGGGCCTGCGCCGGTGATCAGCACGTCTTCGCCCACCAGGTCGAACGAAAGCGCTGTGTGGGTTGCGTTGCCAAGCGGATCGAGGATCGCGCCCAGCTCATCCGACACGCCTTCAGGCAGTGGGCAGATGTTCACGGCGGGGACCGAGATATATTCCGCGAACGCACCCGGGCGGTTGACGCCGATGCCTTCGGTGTTCCTACACAGGTGGCGCTGGCCGGCACGGCAGTTGCGGCAGTGACCGCACGTGATGTGGCCTTCGGCCGAGACGCGCTGGCCGATCTGGAGGCCCTTGACCTCCGATCCGAGCTCAACAATCTCGCCTGCGAATTCGTGGCCCACATGCATGCCTACCGGAATGGTCTGGGATGCCCATTGGTCCCATTTATAGATATGCACGTCGGTGCCGCAGATGGCGGTTTTCTTTACCTTCACCAGAACGTCATTGTGGCCGACTTCCGGCATTGGCACGTCTTCCATCCAGATGCCGGTTTCGGCTTTTGCTTTGACGAGCGCTTTCATGATTTTGTCCCTCACATGTGCCCGAATATTCGGTCTGTTGTCTTAGCTGATAATGCCCAGTTCGCGGCCGATCTTGCCAAAGGCTTCAACGGCGCGGTCGATCTGCTCTGGCGTGTGGCCGGCAGACATCTGGGTGCGGATGCGGGCCTGTCCCTTCGGTACCACCGGGAAGGAGAAGCCGATCACGAAGATGCCTTCACCCAGAAGCTTGTCGGCCATCTCGGCGGCCAGCTTGGCGTCGCCCAGCATCACTGGGATGATCGGGTGGTCGGCGCCCGCGAGCGTGAAGCCCAGTTTTTCCATGCCGTCACGGAAACGCTTGGAGTTGGCGTGCACCCGGTCGCGCAGCTGAGACCCTTCCTCTAGGATTTCAAGAACCTTGATCGAGGTTGCCGCAATCACCGGCGCCAGCGTGTTGGAGAACAGGTAAGGGCGCGAGCGTTGGCGCAGCCAGTCGACGATCTCGGCGGATGCCGCCGTATAGCCGCCCGACGCGCCGCCGAGCGCCTTGCCGAGCGTACCAGTGATGATATGCACCCGGTCTTGCACGCCGAAATGCTCGGGCGTGCCGGCGCCGGTTTCGCCGATGAAACCAACAGCGTGGCTGTCGTCCACCATCACCATGGCGTCGTATTTTTCGGCCAGGTCACAGATGGCGGGCAGGTTCGCCAATATGCCGTCCATCGAGAAGACACCGTCGGTGGCGATCAGGCGGAAGCGCGCGTCCTGCGCGTCCTTCAGGCACTGCTCCAGCTCGGCCATGTCATTGTTGGCATAGCGGAAGCGCTTGGCCTTGCAAAGCCGCACACCATCAATGATGGAGGCATGGTTGAGCGCGTCGGAGATGATCGCGTCCTCTGGCCCAAGAAGCGTCTCGAAAAGGCCAGCATTGGCGTCGAAACAGCTTGGGTAGAGAATGACATCTTCCATCTTGAGGAATTTCGAGAGCTTGCCTTCAAGCGCCTTGTGGACATCCTGCGTGCCGCAGATGAAGCGCACGGACGACATGCCGTAGCCGTGGTCATCCAGCGCCTTCTTGGCGGTGTCCACCAGGATATGGTCATTCGACAGGCCGAGGTAATTGTTGGCGCAGAAGTTGATGAAGTCTGTGTCGCCACTGCCTTCAACATGCACGCTAGCCTGCTGCGGCGTGGTGATGACTCGCTCTTTCTTATAAAGGCCCGCCTCTTTCACGTCTGCCAACTGTTCCTGAAGATACGCTGTATAGCGATCAGTCATGCCCAATTCCCTTCTGAAGTACACTCGTCATGCTGAACTTGTTTCAGCATCCATGTCTCAACTTAATGTCGTCTCCAACGGACTAGCCAATGGACCCTGAAACGAGTTCAGGGTGACGGCTCTTATGTCGCTCGTCAAAATTCGATATACTAGATACACTGTTCAATATATTGGTCAATAGCCAATATATTCCGTGATACTGCGCTTTCAGGGCGCCAATACCAGCATCAGGGCGCGCGCGGGTGTTTGCCCTTTATTTTCAATAAAGTGCGGCACGTCGGCCTGGTAGCGTGCCGTGTCGCCCGCTTCAAAATGCTGCACGCAGGCGCCGATGCGGACGCTCAGCGCACCTTCAAGCACCGTCAGATGCTCTGTGGTGCCGCTGGCGTGCCCTTCTGATTCGAGGCAGCCTTCGGCCTCCAGCCGCATATCATACCATTCTGTCTTGCTGACCAGGTCAATGGGCCCCAGGATGCGCAGTGTACATTTGCCGTCAGCGCTTTGTATCTCTGGCGTCTGGTAGGCTTTTACCACTTCGATTTCGGGGGCGCTGGTTTCTTCTTCCTGCGGCGTATCCAGGAGACTCGCAAGGTCAATCCCCAGCGATTGGGTCAGGCTCCACAGCGTCCCGAGCGTCGGGTTCGTCAGGCCTCGTTCGATCTGCGACAGCATGGATTTGGACACGCCCGACCGTTTGGCAAGCCCGTCGAGTGTCAGCTTCTCGCGGCTTCTCAGCGCCTTGATTTTCTGGCCCACATCGGGCGGGGAGTTGCGTGTCATGATCTTGTCCTTATCGACCTTTTGTTCACTATATTGAATTTTTTCGCTTGATCCAGCGGGAAATGTGCCGGCGCTTGATCTCTGTCAAACGGCGGTGGTGCATTTGCCGCTAAGGAATGAGAGCGTTCCGAAAACCGATCAGGAAGAATTAGGATGACAGCGGATCACTCGACCGAGGCCTATAAGGCCTATTTCCTTGGCCCCAAGGCTGAGAACGAAACCTGGGTGCGTTCCGAGTTCCAGTCGATACTGGAGCATTGGTTCCAGTGGCGGAAGGACCTGTTCCCCACTGACGTCCCGGTTTCCGAAAAAGCTGAGCGCCGTACGCCAGCTTACCTTGAAGCGCGGGAGCGGATCATCGCGGGGCTTGAGGATCTGACCGACCTTCTGGACGGTGAGGTGCCCAAATTCACGCCGCGCTATATCGGCCATATGGTGTCGGAGCTGACGCTGCCTGCGCTGATGGGCCATTTCGCGATGATCCTGCACAACCCCAACAACACCAGCCGCGACTCGTCGAAGATCGGCTCCAGGATCGAGGTGGAGGTGATTGCCATGCTCGCCGAAATGCTGGGGTTCGACCCCGAGCGCGCCACGGGCCATATCACCGGTGGCGGCACGGTCGCGAATTTCGAGGCTGTCTGGCGCGCGCGTTTCCGGCAGGATCACTGGCTCAGCCTGCTGCTGTATCTGGCGGAAGAACGCGGGGTGACGCTTGACCTGTTCGCGGGTGCCCACATGGGCTGGAAACGCTTTGCCGAGCTTTTGGATGCACATGACGTGGTGCTGGATGACCTGCGCGGCTACAGTGGCGTGGCGACAAATCCGTACGCCTTTGGCGAGCGCATGACGCAAGCATTCGGGCAGCCCTATCGCGGGCCTGTTATGCTGGTGCCCGAGAACAAGCATTTCTCCTGGACCAAGGCGACCAATATTTTCGGCTATGGCGAAGATGCCTTCTGGCCCGTGCCGCTGGACGCGCTGGGCAAAATGGATGTGGCGGCACTTGAGGCGCTGATTGACCGGGCCCACAAGGAAGCCCGCCCGATCAGCATGGTGGTTTCCGTGGCGGGCACCACGGAAACGGGCGAGATTGACCCGGTAGATCAGGTGCAGGGCATCCTGAACGGGGCCAATCGCCGGCATGGCTGGGATATCTGGCACCATGTGGACGCGGCCTATGGTGGCTTCCTCTGTAGTCTCTTGCGCGGCAAGCCTTCAACGGTGCTGAGCGTCTCCAACAGTGCCGCGCTGTCGGCGATCGGAGAGGCGCATTCCGTGACCATCGACCCGCACAAGCTGGGCTATGTGCCCTACAGCTGCGGCGCCATCATCACGCGGGATGAGCAAGCCTATGCGGTTTCGAGCTTCAAGGCGCCGTATCTGGAGCGCCAGCTGGAAGTGCCGGACAAATGGTCGACCACCCTGGAGGGCTCGCGCTCGGCCGCGGGTGCGGCGGCCACCTGGCTGACGGGCAAAACCATGGGCTTCGACACCTCGGGCCTTGGCGGCGTGATCGCTGAGACGATCCTGGCCTGCCGCGCGTTCCGGAAACGCATAGTGGCCGAGCTGCCGTTCGTGCGCCCCTTGAGCCCCAGCGAGACCAACATCCTGTGTTATTCGCTGGCGGAAGAGGGCATGAGCCTGAAGGCCGCCAATGCCGCGACCGAAGCCGTATTCGACCGCTTCGTGGCCTGCGCCGATTTTTCGGTCTCGAAAACCACGCTGTCAGGGAAGGCGCACAGCAAGGTGATTGAACGCCACGTGAAAACTTTTGGCGGCAAGATGGATGATGACCGGCTGGTGCTGATCCGCTGTGTGTTCATGAACCCCTTCTGGCGGGAAGAGGCGGTCGCCGACAGGCTGACGACAGATATCATCGCGCATCTCAAGGACTGGTTCCACCCGGCAAGGGCAGCGTGAGCTGACCTCAGGGGCGGTCGCCCGGTATTTGGGGGAAATGCCGGGCCAGTGCGCCGCTTTTTCGGGTGTTGGAAATCCGCTTCTGCACATGGGTGACCAGTGCCTCGGTCTCGGGGCTTTTCCAGCAGGCCAGGTTTTCCTCGAACTCCAGGATGGGGGCTGATGGGTCATAGCGCACGTCTGCTGCAATCTTGAGTTTGTCAAGCGCCAGTGCCGCATCAATACCGTATGCCAGCACCATCTGCACGCGGCCTTGCTCGAGCAGGCGGAAGGCTTCCAGGGTCGACGGTACCTTGGCGTACTTCAGTCGTCTCAGCGCCGGGGCATAAAGCGAGGTGTCGGTGTGGGCGATGGTGTCCACGGCCACCAGTTGGGCGCCGATGGTGCGGGCGTCCGTGGGCGGGATTTCATGAAGTGCAAACATATGTACTGCAATGCGGTTGAAGGGGCCGGCGAGTATCAGGTTGCTGAATTCTTCCTCAGACAGAACGGAATGGGGAATGCGCTTGCCGCCCGGCAGGGTGATGTTGCCGAACAGGCACTGGCTTTCCTGCCGTACCCATTGCATCACGCCACGCTGACCGGGGTAGATGGTGATGGTCAGGTCCGCCGGGGCGCCGTCCAATAACAGTTCCATTAGCTTGTTGTACGGCAGGTCAGCCCCGGCTTTCAGCAGGTCTGGCATTTCCTGTGCCGCAATGGTGATCACAGGCCTTGGCGTGTCGGCAAAGGTCGGCACTGTACACAGCGCACAGGCAATCAGGCTGAGAAACTTCAATAGGATACGCAAAACACTTTCCTTCAGACCACCCGGGTCCCAAGGATAAAGCGCGCTTGTTAATAAGCGGTTATCGGGTTGGAGCTTTCAAGGATTGTCTCGAGTCCGGTACTGACTGTGCGCTGTCCAGCTGATGCTATTCTGTCGCTTCCAATTGCTTGATTTCTTGAGTGATTGTCCGCTTGGCCATCCCCATATCCGTTTCAGAGATCGCTTTTACTTCAAGTGGCCAGCCACTGGATCGAGATACGGTGGCGTCAATGGATTGGCGAACGTCAAATGACTTCAGTGCCTGCAGTTGCGCCTGCATTTCCTCTGTCTTTTCCGGGGGCATGTCTGGTAGTACCCTTTTGGCCAACGCTTCAACCCCCGCCAGGACGCTTTCGCGGGAATATCCCTGCCGGATTTCCAGTGTGAGCAAATCATCTGTCATGGCAATAATCGTTGATTGACCGGTTATGGCAAGTTCCGTACCTGTCATGTGCCAGGGTACAGTGCCTTCTGCCTCCAGTGGTTCGTCTACCAGCAGGTCAATGCCGGTTACCGAAAAGATTGGCGTTATATCTTTCAGTAACATCTCGGCAGCCTGTTCCGGCCCGAGGTTCATGAAGAAGCTCCTGATGCCTTGTGATTTGTCCTCGCTTGTTTCGTGCTTGGTCAACACCTCCAGTGCGGGGCCAAGGAGCCATTTGCGTACATGGTCCATATCCCTGATCGCAAGCGGTGTGCCGGTTTCGTCAGCGAGATACTCAAGGCTGATGCCCTCAAACATGCCAAGCATCTGTTGAATAGCTGGTATCTTGGCCAGTTCCGGGTCTTCCGGGCGAATGCGGTCGTAGGTCAGCAGGTATACATGGCCATCCGGCTTTTCCCCGAGATACTGAATGGAAACGTCGGTCAGCCCCACAGGTTTGGTGTGCGCCTTGGCACCTTCCGCAATGTCCTGCTTTCGAATTTGATACCTGACGGTATCGCCAACGGCGGGTGCGAACGGCAATGTGATCCATTCCGCTTCTGCCTCTGCGTCGGCGACGCACGCCGCGCTCGTGCTGAAAATCAACGTCAGGATGATCAATAATTTCTGCATGGTTACCCCCGGTCTAACGCAGTGCCCCTGAAACAGGGACCCGCATATTGATCAGGTCCGACGGCAAAAACCAGCTAAAAAAACAGGCGTGTCTATAAGGGACTGAACAGCAGGGGCGTGTCTGTGCTGAGGTCCAGCACTTCGGTGAGCGCGTCGCGACCAACGGGGGCCTGGGTGACGCGGAAATCATCGTCTGTGCGGGCGATCAGCGCGCGGGTGCCCAGCTCTGCGTCCGTCAGGTCGCCTACCGTGCAGGCCCGTGCGCCACGGATGAGCGGGATGTTTTCAAGGTCTGCTTCCATGCACGGCCCGGCGTCGAACACATCCACCTGGTTGCGGAAGCGGAAGCCCTGCTTTTCGAGAAGCGCGCGGGCAGGGCGGGTCTTGTCGTGGGTCAGGCCAATCACCTTCTGCGCTTCATCGGGCAGCAATTCGGTATAGATGGGCACCTTGGGCATCAGGTCCGCGATAAAGCGGTTGGAGACACCCGAGCGCGCGTCGGCTTCGGCGAAATCCAGCTTGAAGAACTTGCGGCCCACGGCTTCCCAGAAGGGCGAGCGGCCGTCCGCGTCTGTCCAGCCGCGCATTTCCGCCATCACCTGCGGACCGAAGCGTTCGCGCTGGGCCGCCATCAGCATAAAGCGGCTGTAGGAGAGGAGCGTGCCGCGCCCGCCGCCCCGGATGGCCGGGTCCAGGAACAGGGTGCCAATTTCGGCATAGCCATGAAAATCATTCACCAGCGACAGCACGCTGGCCTCACAGCGCACGCCGATCTCGGGCGCGCGCGCCGCATGCTTCGACAGCCGGTAGCTATAGAAGGGCTGGCCGTGCCCCAGATTGGTATAGATGGCGCTGACGCCCGACAGCGTGCCGTCCGCTTCTTCCATCACCAGAAGGTAGGTTTCCGCCGTCAGGTCATCCAGAGGCCGCGCGAAAGAGGTGAGCGACGCATCGATACGCTCGTGCCAGGCGGCTTCGTCCTTGGGCAGCGTGGTCATGCCCTGGCCAGCCTTGGCGGCGAGGGCCATCAGCTTGTCAGTGTCTGTTTTTCGGGCGGGGCGAATAATCATGTGTTTCATGTCCTGGTGGCAGTGTTGCGTTACCTGTTCACTATGGCCTGGGCGGGGCCGAATTTGGTGGCGAAGATGCCGTCTCTGGGCTCAGGATTTCCTGAAATTCTGAGCCTGGCCGAATTTTGTTCGGTGGCCGTCAGGCGCCGTCCAGAAGCTCTTCGAGCGGATAGCCGCCAAAGGGCTTAGGGTTCTCGATAATAGGCACGGTCGTGAACTTGGCGATGCCGATCCCGGCACCCAGAAGCCGGTCGGTGAGGCGACTGAGCGCCGCCATGTCCCTGACCGCGATGCGGATCAGATAATCATACCGCCCGCTGACCTTGTGGCACTGGACAATGGCCTTCTCCATCTTCACTGCGGCATGGAACTGCCGGAAGTCCTCCGGCCGGTGGTTTGACAGCGTCACCTCGGCATAGCTCTCCAGAAGCGGTGCGATTTTCGTGACGGCAATTTCGCCCAGATAGCGGGTGATGAAGCCCTGCTGTTCCAGCTTCTTGACGCGCTCAAGGCAGGCGCTGGGGGAAAGATGCACCGCGTCCGCCAGCGCGATATTGGAAATGCGCGCGTCCAGTTGCAGCACCTCAAGGATGCGGCGGTTGATCTTGTCTATCTTGAAGGCTTCTGTTGTCATCCCACGTCCCTTCCCCATGCTTTATATGTAGCACGCGCGGGCCCAATTTTTTGTCGGAACTTGCCCCCTTTCGCCGCACAAGATGCGGTCACCAAATAATATTCCGCCATTCTTTCGGCGTTTTTTATGCTCAAATAGGCTCACGAACATAAGCCCGAGGGACAAGGGATCATGAAGCAGACAAGCAGGCAGGCACCCCACGCAGTGGTGATGGTGCAGCCCCACCACTTTTACCCCAATGAGGAAACAGCGGCGGACAATGCCTTCCAGGAAGAAGGCGGCAACCGCGAACGCACCGAGAAGCGCGCGTTCGACGAAGTGCAGGCCGCGGTGGAGGCGCTGCGAAGCGCGGGGGTGACCGTCCATCTGTTTGAGGACAGGGGGACCGAGACCCCGGACAGCGTGTTCCCCAACAACTGGTTTTCCACCCACCCGGACGGGCGCGTGGTCCTCTACCCCATGTATGCCCCGTCCCGCCGGGCGGAGCGCCGCGATGACATCATCGATTTCCTGCGCGAAACCTATGACGTGTCGGGCGTGATTGACTATTCGTCGTTCGAATATGCCGAAAAATATCTTGAGGGCACGGGCGCCATGGTGCTCGACCACGCCAATATGACGGCCTATGTGTCCCTTTCGCACCGGGCGGACGAGACGCTGGTGACGCGCTTCTGCGGCGATTTCGGCTATGACCCGGTGATGTTTGAAACCCGTGGCCCGGACGGCAACGCCATTTACCACACCAATGTGATGATGAATGTCGGCACCAAGCTGGCGCTGGTGGGCCTCTCAACCATCGTGGGGACGGACAAGCGGCAGGAAATTGAAGACCGGTTGAAGGCGTCGGGCCGCACGCTGATTGACCTCAGCGCCGACCAGATCGCGCAGTTTGCCGGCAACGCCCTTGAGGTGCGCACGGACAAGGGCCTCCTGCTCGTGCTGTCTGACACCGCGCATGCATGCCTGACCGCAGACCAGATCGCCCTCATTGAGGCCGAGATGCCGCTGCTGCCGCTGCATGTGCCGACGATCGAGAAAGCCGGCGGCAGCGCGCGCTGCATGCTGGCGGGCATTCACCTGAAGCCGAAGGGCTAGGCGGGGCGGAATTTCCCTTTGCAATCAGCGCTGAAATCGGTTGTGCTACCCATCTGAACGGATGGGGAGAATGACTGGTGATGAAGAAAACTCTGATTGGTAGCGGCCTGGTTGCCGCCGCAGTGGTCGGCTTTGTGATGGACACGCTGATGGACGCGGGCACCTTCCGCGAGATCAAGCCGCACTATCACGGCACCTGCGACGCGGTCACCGGCGTTGTGGGCGTTGAGGATATCACCATCGACCCCGATTCCGGCTTTGCTTACCTTTCCTCCCACGACAGGCGGGCCTGGGCCGCAACCGGCGCGGCGGACGGCGAGATTTATCTTTACCGCCCCGGCAGCCTCGCGACCCCGCTGCCGATGCCGCACGATTTCGAAGGCCAGTTCCACCCCCACGGCATCGCCCTGTGGCTGGACGCGACGGGCCCCGACCGGCTGATGGTGATCAACCACCCCAACAGCCCGGACGCGGGCGGCATGCCCTTGAGCCAGGTCGAGATTTTCGAAATCGGCCCCGCGCGCCTCAATCATATCCGTACAGTCAAAACAGATGGCCCCTACAGCCTCAATGATGTGGTGGCCACGGGGCCTGACAGTTTCTATGCCAGCATCGACAAGGGCAGCGAAACCAAGCTGGGGCGCAGCCTGGAAAGCTACCTTCGACTGTCGCGCGGCGGTATTGCATACGGTGACGCAAACGGCATGCGCAGGGTCGAGGGCGGCCTGGTGTACCCGAACGGCATCCAGTGGGACGGCGTGCACCTGTATGTGGCGGAAACGACGGGCAGACGGCTTCTGAAGTATAAGCCGGGCGACACGGCGATGGACCTCGACCTGGTGGCGGAAGACAATCTGGGCACCGCGCTTGATAACCTGGAGTGGGACACCGACGGCAACCTGTGGATTGGCGCGCACCCCCAGACGCTCAAGTTCGTCTCGCACGCAAAGGACGCCAGTAACCGCTCGCCCAGCCAGGTTTTGCGTGTCACGCTCGCGGACGGCGGCGTCGACGTTCAGGAAATATACCTGAGTGACGGCAACCCTATGTCCGGCTCCAGCGTCGCAACTCCCTATGAACGCCGCATGCTGATCGGCAGCGTGTTCGAACCCTTCATCCTCGATTGCAGCTTGTAGGGTTGCCAAACTGTCGCAGGGGCGGCTTGTCGCAGGGTAATTTGGGCTGATCCCTCTTATATTTTGTCTCACGGGCACGACGCTTGGAACACGCCGTCGCCCGGTGACCGTAGAGTATGGGAGAGATGAGATGCAAACCACGACGAAGCCAGATCATGGCTATCAGAACCCCCACCATGTGCCCAAGGGCGCGTCGGACCGTATCGCGTTCGGCTTTGTGAAGCTGTTGCGCTTCTTTGCCGATACCTTCTTTGCCAAACGCTATGGCCACCGGGCGGTGGTGCTTGAAACTGTCGCGGCCGTGCCCGGCATGGTCGGCGGGCTGTTGCAGCACCTGAAGGCGCTCAGGCAGATCCGCGACGACGCGGGCTGGGTGAAGGAACTGCTGGAAGAAGCAGACAATGAGCGCATGCACCTGATGACTTTCATTCATGTGGCGCAGCCTACGTTTTTTGAGCGCGTGGTAATCATGATCACGCAGGCGATTTTCTATAACCTCTATTTCTTCCTTTACCTGTTCGCGCCCAAAACAGCGCACCGGGTGGTGGGTTATTTCGAGGAAGAGGCTGTCACCAGCTATACGGCCTACCTGAACGAGATTGACGCCGGGCGGCACGAAAATGTGCCCGCGCCGCAGATCGCGATCGACTATTGGGGCCTGGGCGCTGGTGCCACGCTCCGCGACGTGGTGATTGCCGTGCGCAATGACGAGGCCGGACACCGGGACCGTAACCACCTGTTCGCCGACCAGTTGGCTGCGGGCGAAGTGCCGAAGGGGTCGAGCCTGAAGGTCTAGGTGCGCCGTTTATGGATGCTGAAACGAGTTCAGCATGACGGTTTGGCTAAAATTCCCTGTCACCCTGAACTTGTTTCAGGGTCCAAGAACACGGTGTTACAGGAATTCGACTGTCAGGGTCGCGCCGTTCCCCATGGACTGTCCGGCCTTTTCGATCGCCCCGCCGAAACGGTCCAGAACGCGGTCACGCCGCACTTTCATGGTATGGGTCAGGATGCCGTTCTCGATGGTCCAGGCCTCTGGCGCCATCAGTACCGCGCCTACCTGCGCGTGGCGCTCCAGCCCCGCATTGATTTCTGCCACCCGCTCGCGCACATGGGCTTCAATCTCAGACGCGGGCACATGTGTGGCCGTTTCCGCCACCACCAGCAGGATCACTGTCTGCGGCATGCCATGGCCCACCAGGCAGGCCTGGTCCAGATAGTCGCTCTCAAGGAACTTGGCCTCGATGGGCATGGGCGCGACATATTTGCCCTTGGCCGTCTTGAAGGTTTCCTTCACCCGGCCTTTGAGGATCACGAAGCCGTCTTCATCCAGCTCCGCCCGGTCGCCGGTATGGACCCAGCCGTCGCGGAAGGTCTCCGCCGTCTTTTCCGGCATCTTATAGTAACCCAGGCTGCAGCCCGGGCCGCGGGCGATCAGCTCGCCTTCCTCCGTGATGCGTACCTCAACGCCCGGTGCGGGCTTGCCCACGGTGTGGGGCTTGTTGCTGCCCGCCGGCGTGGTGGCCAGCGGCAGGATTTCCGTTTGGCCGTAGCCGTCCATCAGCGGCAGGCCAAACAGGTCAAACCATTCCTTGATGTGTGGCGGCACGGGGGCGGTGGTGGACACGAGCTTCTCCACGCTCGCGAGTCCCAGCTTGTCGCGCACTGCAGCGGCGGCCATGCTGGCGTGCGGGCCGGTCAGCGCGGCCTTGAGGGCGTCCGCACCACCTTCGGTGCCTGCGATCACGGCGGATGACAGCTTGTCCCAGATGCGCGGCACGCCGAAGAAATAGTTGGGCTTGGCGATGCGCAGGTCCTGCCCGAATGTCTCAAGGCTTTCGTTGAAAAAGATCGTGCCGCCAACACTTAGGGCATGCAGCTCAATGATCAGCCGTTCGGCCAGATGCGCCAGCGGCAGGTAGGAAATGAAGTGCCAGCCGGGGCTGGATTCCGTCTGTTCCACCAGTGTCTTGGTGGCGCGGCCAATGCTGCCCAGCGAATGCATTACGCCCTTGGGTTTACCTGTGGTGCCACTGGTAAAAATCAGCGTGGCGATATCCTCAATGGCATGGCCGGTGGGCGCCGGCTGACCGTCGCCCTGCTTGAGGAAATCGTCCCAGGTGATATCGCCTTCTGTGGCATCAATGCCGGGCAGGGTGACGATGGTGATGCCTTCCGGCACATGGGCTTTCACCTCGGCCCAGTTGGCACTTTCGCCCAGGAACAATAGCTCCACATCGGCGAAATCGAGCACATAGTGGAAGGTCTCTGGCCGCATGGTGGTGAACACCGGCACGGCCACGCTGCCGGACTTCAGGATGGCCAGATCGGCCATGATCCAGTGCGCCCGGTTCTTTGACAGGATCGCCGCCTTATGATCGCGCTCGCCGAAATGGGCGTGGATGGCACGCGCGGCGCGGTCTACTGTTTGTGCGGTTTCGCGCCATGTGAACGGTGTCTCACGGCCGTCTTTCAGGTCCACCAGGAAGGGTGCGTCTGGCTTTTCACCGGCCCAGAAGGCCAGGTCTTCCATGACCGTTTTACGCTTCGTCTCCACACTGTTGCCTTCCCACATGGCTGTATCCCCCGATTGCCTGTTGTTGTTACTTCAGCAGTTCCTGCGCGATGATGGTCTGCCGGATCTGGTTGGTGCCCGCGCCGATCTCGATCACCTTGCCTGACCGGTAGAGCCGGTTCACTTCCGTCTCGCGCATGAAGCCCATGCCGCCATGGATCTGCACCGCATTATCGAGCACCCGCATCATGGCGCGTCCGGTGTGCAGTGCCGCCATGGCTGTGCGCATATGCACCGGGCCCCGGCCGCCGCCGCCGCGCTCAAGGTCGTTGACTTCCTTCAGCAGCTGATAGCTTGTCGCGCGCATCGTCTCCACGTCTGTGTACATGTCAGCGAGGATGCCCTGCACCAGTTGGAACTGGGCGATAGGGCGGCCAAATTGGGCGCGTTCCTTGGCGTAATCGACGGCCAGATCAAGCGCCCGCTGCGCTACGCCGATGGAGGACGCGCACAGAAAGGCACGTTCGATGTTCAGGCCGCTCATCACCACGGCGACGCCCTGGTTCTCCCCGCCCACCAGATTTTCGGCGGGCACGCGGCAGTCGTTGAACACCAGTTCGCCCGTCGGGCTGCCGCGCCAACCCATTTTATCGAGCTTCTGGGCAACCTCGAAGCCCGGGAAGTCCTTCTCGACAATGAAGGCCGAGATGCCGTGCGGGCCTGCCTCCGGATTGGTCTTGGCGTATACCAGCAGGATATCTGCCACCGGCCCGTTGGTGATGAACATCTTGCGACCATTCAGCACATAATGGTCGCCGTCCTGGCGCGCCGTCGTGGCCATGGAGCCAAGCGCGTCAGACCCCGCGCCCGGTTCGGTCAGGCCCAGTGCGCCGATGGCGCCTTTGGTAAAGCGCGGCAGATATTTGGCCTTCTGGGCGTCGTTCGCGTTCCGGACGATATTGTTGATGCACAGGTTTTCGCTCGCGCCCCAACTGGCCGAAAGGCAATGGTTCCAATAGCTGAAAGCTTCCGCCAGCAACGCCTGCGAAATCAGGTCCAGTTCCGCCCCGCCATAGCTTTCCGGCACCGTGGTGCCCAGAAAGCCGGTATCGGCCATGGCCTTGTAGGCGTCGGCCGGGAACCAGTCCTCGTCGTCCATTTTCGGCAACAGGGGCCACAGTTCCTTTTCGCCATACTTGTAGGCGGTGTCGAATAGCGCCTGTTGGTCGGCGCTGAAGCCAAAGCTTTGCAGGTTCGGGATCATGCTGTCCTCCAACCCTGGGTGGCCAGATGGGCACGGGTTTCCGCTGGGCTTGTGATCTCACGTCCGGCGTTTCTCGCGCAGGCGGCTAGCGCCTCAATCATCTCGCCGTTCGAGCGCGCCTTGTCGCCATTTGGCAGGTAGAAACAGTCCTCAAGCCCGGTGCGCAGGTTACCGCCCAAGTCCGCCACGCGCTGGTGAACGGGCCAGACGTTGGCGCGGCCGATTAGTGTCGCTTGCCAAGGGCTGCCCTCGGGCCGGTATTTCACGAGTAAGGGCAGCAGGTCGGCGTCGCACGGCATGCCGGACGCCACGCCCATGACGAAATTCACGTCCGCATGGTCCACCATGCCGTTTTCGATATAGAGGCCGACGGAGCGCAGGATGCCGATGTCGAAACATTCGAACTCGGGCACAATGTCGTGGGTGCGCATGCAATCGAGCATCTCGGCTACCTTGTCCACCGGGTTCTGGAAGGTCATTGGGGGCCAGGCCCAGCTACCGTCCCGGCGCGTCTTGAGGTAATTCAGCGTGCCTGCGTTCATCGCCGCCATCTCTGGCTTGCAGTGAGCGAGATACTCCAGCACCTCCGTCTGGTCGCGGCCCACAACGCCGGTGGTCATGTTGATCACCACGCCAGGGCAGGCGGCGCGGATGGCATCGTTGATCTCAAGCGCCAGCGCACCGTCCCAGCTCGGCAGATGGCCCTTGCCCGGCTCCTGCTGGCGGTAGTGGCAGTGCATGATGGTGGCGCCTTGGTCATAGGCGGCTTTGGCTTCCGCCGCCATCTGTTCGGGCGTCACCGGCACGTTATGCTGCGTCGGGTCTGTCAGCACGCCCGTCAGCGCGCAGGTCAGGATGGCTTTGTCGGTCATGCGGTTTCCCCCGATGTGATGGTGGCAAGAGGCGCGCGGCTTTTCACCTGGGCGCCGATGCTTGCGGAAAGGTCTTCGATTGTGCCGTCCATGTCGGCCCTAATGTGGTGTTCCATTTTCATGGCTTCGATCACGCAGATCAGGTCGCCGGCTTTTACGAGCGCACCCTTTTCAACGGGCACGGCAACGATCTGGCCGTCCATGGGCGCGGTCAGGCGCCCGGTGCCGCCCGCGGTGCTTTTCTCGGCTGGCGCGTGGGTCACGTCACGGGCCTTGAAATGCCAGCGGCCAAGATCTGCTGCGTGCTCATCGCCCATCTGTGTGTGGGAGACGCGCAGTTTTTCGCCCTGATAGAGGAAGCTTTCGCCGTCAAAATGCGTGGTGCGGCTCTTGTGGCCCACCGTGGCCGTGATGTCCCAACCCGTTGGTGTGGGTGTCTCGGATACTTCGACTGGCACGCGCGTGCCGTCCACCTCGAACACCCGCCTCGTATAGCCGCCCGTGTGTGTCCGCCAACCCGCAAGCGCGGGCATGGGTGCGTTCTTGATCGCGCCCGCCTGAAGCACCAGCGCGAGCGCCAGCGCCTGATTTTCGGCAGACAGTGGGATGAAGGGCGTGGCGTGATCCAGCGTTTGGGTGCGCATGGTTGCCAACCGGAAGGGCTCGTCCTTGAGGAGATACGCCAGCCACGCCTTGTTGGTGGCCATGCCCGCAATGCGGCTCTCATCCAGCATGCTGGCAAGCCGGGCGCGTGCTTCTTCACGGGTTTTCCCATGCGCGATCAGCTTGGCCAGCATCGGGTCATAATAGGGGCTGACCATGTCGCCCGCCACCACGCCGCTATCCAGCCTGCAGCCGTCGCCTGCGGGGATGTCGAACACGCCGAGCGTACCGGTTTGCGGCATGAAGCTCTGGGCCGGGTCTTCCGCATACAGGCGGGCCTCAATGGCGTGGCCAGTGAGGGTGATATCGTCCTGCGCCACACTGATCGCTTCACCTGATGCCACGCGTAGTTGCTCGGCCACCAGATCAACGCCGGTCACCAGTTCGGTCACAGGGTGTTCCACCTGCAGGCGGGTGTTCATTTCAAGGAAATAGAAGGCGCCGTCGGCGTCCACCAGGAACTCGACGGTGCCGGCGCCGGTGTAGCTCACGGCTTTGGCGAGACCTACCGCCGCGTCCGTGATACCCGCGCGGGTCTTGTCTGTGATCGTGGCGCAGGGCGCTTCCTCAAGCACTTTCTGGTGGCGGCGCTGGGATGAACAGTCGCGCTCAAACAGGTGCACCACATTGCCCTGCGTGTCGCCCAGTATCTGCACTTCCACGTGCCGGGCGTCCGTTATCATGCGTTCCAGAATGATGCCGCTGTCGCCAAAGGCGGAGCCCGCCTCGCGCCGGGCACTTTCGAGCGCTTCGGTGAAGCCTTTGAGGTCATCGACGCGCCTCAGGCCACGCCCGCCGCCGCCGGCGGTGGCCTTGATCATCAGCGGGGTGCCGATGCGTTTGGCTTCTTTTTCAAGTACAGCCGTATCTGCATCATTCCCGTCATAACCGGGCACCACAGGCACACCGGCCTTTTCCGCGATGCCGCGCGCGGTGCGTTTGTCGCCCATCTGGGCAATCACGTCAGCGGATGGCCCTACGAAGGTGATACCAGCGTCGGTGACGGCCTTCGCGAAGTCTGCGTTTTCGGACAGGAACCCATAGCCGGGGTGAATGGCGTCCGCCTCGGCCTCTTTCGCCGCCATGATGATGGCGCCCACGTTCAGATAGCTGTCCTTGGCGGGTGCGAGGCCAATAGGGACGGCGCGGTCCGCCAGCTTCACATGCTGGGCCTGTGCGTCGGCGTCTGAATAGACGGCGACGGTCTCAACGCCCATGGCTTTGGCCGCGCGGATGATCCGGCAGGCGATCTCGCCGCGGTTGGCAATCAGAAGGCGCTTGATCATGCGTCACCCTCCATCCAGGAAGGGGGACGCTTTTCAACGAACGCGCGGGTGCCTTCTGCCCCTTCATGCCGGAGTGAAATGGCGAACTGTTTGGCGGCGTCATCCAGCGTATCCGGCGTAACGGTTTCGCCCATGCCCATCAGCAATTTCTTGGTGGCCGCCACCGCGCCCGGCGCGGCCTTGCGGGCCTGTTCCAGCAGCTTCAGAAGCCGGTGGTCCATGGCCTCAACCGTTGGCTCGCTATGGTGCACAAGCCCAAGCTTCTTCGCTTTCTTGCCAGTGATGATCTCGCCAGTAAGCGCCAGCTTGCGGGTCTCAGTCAGGCCAATGCGGGCACGCACAAAGGGCGCGATCTGGGCCGGGATCAGCCCCAGCGTCACTTCGGGCATGCCGAAGCGGCAGCTGTCTTCCGCAATCGCGATGTCGGACACGCACACCAGCCCGAAGCCGCCACCCATGGCCGCGCCGCGCACGAAAGTGACAAGCAGTTTCGGGAAGCGCTGGGTACGTTCCATGAGCGTGCCGAAGCGGCGGTTGCCGATGGCGATGTCGTCTGCGTTCTTGCCGCCCGCGCTGAAATCCTTCAGGTCGCCGCCCGCGCAGAAAACGCCGTTCGCGCCGCGCATGACCATCACGCGCACGCTGTCGTCCGCCTCGGCCGCATCAAACGCCGCCATCAGCGCGTCGACCATGGCAAAATTCATGGCATTCTTGACCTCGGGCCGGTTCAGCGTGACATACATCACGCCGCCCGCCTGTGTGATCAGGACCGGATCAACCATTACTCATGCCCATCAGTTTGGTGAGGATACGCAGCATGGTTTCGTCAGACCCGCCGCCAATGGACGACAGGCGGCTGTCGCGGTAGCTGCGGGACACCGGATTGTCCCACATGAAGCCCATGCCGCCCCAATATTGGAGGCAGGCGTCGGACACTTCGCGGGCCAGTCGCCCGGCCTTCAGTTTGGCCATAGAAGCCAGCATGGTCACGTCCGTGCCGTTAATATACTGTTCGGTCGCGTGCCACACCAGCGCGCGCAAGGCCTCGACTTCCGTCTGCAGTTCCGCCAGCCGGTATTGCACCACCTGGTTATCCAGTACGCTGCCCCCAAAAATCTGGCGTTCGCGGGTATAGTCAATGGTGCGGCGGATGGTGTCGGACATGCCTTTGGGCCCGAGCATGGCGGCGCACAGGCGCTCTTCCTGGAACTGCATCATCTGCATCCGGAAGCCGTCGCCTTCGCGGCCGATCAGGTTTCGCTGTGGCACCCGCACATCATCAAGGAAAATCTGCGCAGTGTCCGAGGACCGCATCCCCAGCTTGTTCAGTTTTTCCGAAAAACTGATGCCGGGCGTATTGGTGGGCACCACAATCAGCGACTTGTTCTTGTGCGACGGCGCATCGCCTGTGTTCGCCAAGAGGCACAGGAAATCCGCCTGGGTCGAGTTGGTGATCCACATTTTGGTGCCGTTGATGACATAGTCATCGCCGTCCTTCACCGCGTTCGTCTTGATCGCTGCCACGTCGGAGCCTGCATGAGGTTCGGAGACCGCGATCGAACACACCATGTCGCCGGCGATGGCGGGGGCGAGGAACTCTTCGCGCAGCTTGTCAGACCCGAAGCGGGCGAGGGCAGGGGTCGCCATGTTGGTCTGTACGCTGATGCCCATGGGCACGCCGCCGCAGTCAATGCCGCCCAGCTCTTCGGCCAGAACCATCTCGTAGCTGTAATCAAGCCCCAGCCCGCCATATTCTTCGGGTTTGGAGATACCCAGAAGGCCGAGATCACCCATTTTCTTGAACAGCTCATGGGCCGGGAAAATACCTGCCGCTTCCCATTCGTCGACATGGGGGTTGATTTTCTCCGCCACGAAGCGGGCGACGGTGCGGCGCAGTTCATTATGTTGATCGGTAAAAAGCATGTCTTGTTTCCCCTAAAAGCGTGCAACGCCGAATGTGTTCTGTCGCGTTTCGCGGCTGTCCGCGTCCCGGCAGATATCCAGCAGGTAAATAAGCAGGTTGCGCGTATCGCGCGGGTCGATGATGCCGTCGTCCCACAGCCGCGCGGTGCCATAAAGCGCGGTGGAGCAGGCGTCCATCTGGTCGGCGGTGGCCTTTTCCATGGCGGCCAGCATGTCTTCATCCGGCGTTTCGCCCATGCGCTTGGCTTTCTCTGTGCCCACGATCCTCAGCACCATGCCTGCCTGCGCGCCGCCCATCACAGCGGTGCGAGCGTTGGGCCAGGAGAAGACAAAGCGGGGGTCGACGCCGCGGCCGCACATGGCATAGTTGCCGGCGCCGTAGCTGCCGCCAATGTGGATGGAGATGCGCGGCACGCGGGCGTTGGTGACCGCCTGGATAAGCTTGGAGCCGTGTTTGACCACGCCGCCCGCTTCAGCGTCCTTGCCTACCATGAAGCCGGTGGTGTTATGCAGGAACAGGATCGGGATACCCGCCTGATCACACAGCTGCACGAACTGGGCCGCCTTGGTGGCGCCGATGGGCGTGATGGGGCCGTTGTTGCCGATGATGCCGATGGTCTGGCCCGCGACAGACGCGTGGCCGCAGACCGTCTGGCTGTCATACTCATTCTTGAAATCAAGGAAGTCGGAGCCGTCCGAGAGGCGCGCAATCACCTCGCGCACGTCATAGGGCGTTTTGGCATCTGCGGGCACCACGCCGATCAGGTCATCGACTGGGTAGAGCGGCGCTGGATAGTCATCCTGCCGCGTGTCCGGTTCTTTCCAGGGCAGGCGCTGCATTATTTCGCGTGCGTAACGAATACCGTCGGCGTCATCTTCCGCCAGATATTCTGCCGTGCCCATGACCTGGGCGTGCAGTTCTGCGCCGCCCAGTTCTTCGTCCACGGCGATTTCACCCGTGGCGGCTTTGAGGAGCGGCGGTCCGGCGAGGAACACCTTCGAGCGCCCGCGTACCATCACGACATAGTCGGACAAGCCAGGCTGGTAGGCCCCGCCCGCCGTACTGCTGCCGTGGACTACGGTGATCTGCGGGATACCGGCGGCAGAGAGGCGCGCCTGGTTGGCGAAGCTGCGGGCGCCTTCAACAAACATGTCCGAGACATGACTAAGGTTCGCGCCGCCGCCTTCCATCAAGCCCACAATTGGCAGCTTGTTTTCCATGGCGATAGTCTGAAGGCGCAGGGATTTGTTCAGCCCTGCGGGCGTTACCGTACCGCCTTTGACCGCGCTATTCGAGACAATCACCATGCAGCGCTTGCCTGAGACATAGCCGATGCCGGCGATGGACCCGCCCGCGCCGGAGCCGTCCCGGTCGTCATACATCTTGTAGCCCGCGAGCGCGGAGAGTTCGAGGAACGGGGCGCCGGGGTCAAGGAGGAGAGCCAGCCGTTCCTTCGGCAAGAGCTTGCCGCGCTTGTCAAAGAGCGCGCGCGCCTTTTCCTGCGCGGCGGCCTTCAGCTCTTCAATCGCTGCAATCTCATCCAGCGCCGCCTGCATGGCGCTCGCGTTCGCTTTGAAGCTATCGGACGCTGGATCGATCTGGCTTGTCAGAGCGGGCATCAGCCGTCCCCCCGCAGCGCTGAGGGCGGCACATAGCGGTGGAAGCCCTGGTAGCTTTCGCTGTTTTTGGCACCCTGCGGTGGGAACAGCGGGCTGAAGAGGCTGGCGGCCCCGTCCACCCGGAGCGTGGCGCCGGAGATGAAGGCCGCGCCGTCACTGAGCAGGAACACGATGGCGGAAGCGATCTCCGCTTCCGTGGCGATACGCCCTAATGGAACCAGGTTCTTGAGCTGCGGCAGCATGGCCTTGACGCCCGGGTCGTCATAACTGTCGAACCCCGAGGACGCCACCCAGCCGGGGGCGACGGAGTTGACCCGCACACCGAAGCGGCCCCATTCGACCGCCGCGGTTTTGGTGAAATTGTCGCACGCCGCGCGTGCCGCGCCCGAGTGCCCCATGGTGGGCATGCCGTTATGGAAGTCGGCGGTGATGTTCACAACTGCGCCGCCGGTTTTGTTCATGGACTGGGTGACCAGTTCGCGCGTCATGTTGAAGGCGCCGACCACGTTGGTCTTCAGCACCGTCTCGAACCCTTTGGTCGAGATGGCCTCAAGGGGGGAGGGATATTGCCCGCCCGCGTTATTGACGAGGCCGTGCACCGGGCCGTCCTTCAGGATGCCTGCGATGGCGGCCTTGACCGCGTCTTCCTCCCGGATATCGAAGGCGCTTGTGGTGCATGTGCCGCCGTCCTCGGTAATTTCGGCCTGCACCGCATCAAGCCGGGTCTGTGTGCGCCCGGTGATGATCACCTCCGCGCCCAGTGCCGCCAGTTCATGCGCGGTGCAGCGCCCGATGCCGCTGCCGCCACCGGTGACGATGATGCGCCTGCCTTTAAACAGTCCGTCCTTGAAAACGGAATTGTAACCTGCCTCCCCAGTCATGGATGCCCTTCCACTTGATTTAATTTCTTTCATTAATTAAAAACAAGCAAGCGCTTGGTTGTCAAGTGAAGTTGGATGGAGTAGCGTCAGATCATGACGAACGCGGTGAAAATGAATGCGCCTGATGTGCTTGAGATCAGCCCTGCAAAGGAGCGGATATTGAAGGAAGCCATTGATCTGTTTTATGAAAAAGGCTTCGAGCGCACGACCGTCAGGGACATTGCGGCACGGGCGGGGATCCTGTCCGGCAGCCTGTTCCACCATTTCAAATCGAAGCAGGAAATCCTCTATACCGCCATGGCGCTGACGACTCGCACCATGGGTGAAAGTGCGGAAAAGGCGGTTGAAGGCATTACCGACCCTGCCCGACAGCTGCGCGCCCTGATCCTGAATGAGCTCAACAGCATTCACCGGGAAACCGGCCACGCGGCTTACGTGCTGGTGGACGAATGGCGCAGCCTGGATGATACCTACAAGGAAGCTGTGCTGGCGATCCGCGACAACAGCTATGAAGCCTGCTGGGACGCCGCCCTTGAGGGCTGCGCGGCCAAGGGCCTTCTGAAGGGCGACCTGCGGGTGACGCGGCAGCTGATCCGTGGGTCGCTGGCCTGGACAAGGAACTGGTACCAGACCGACGGCAAGATGACGCTGGCGGCGTTGGCCGATGAAGTGCTGGCCACTTTCCTGTCGCGGTAAACCTTTCTTCTAATCCACCCGTCGCAATCCCACCGCAATTCGCCGCATTCCTTGTGCGTTTGCGAATTCGCCGTCTATAACTGTGCGCCTAGAAAAAGAAGATGGCCCGACAAGGGGAGGGCCGCAAAACAGACCTAAGGGGTTACCATGAAAAAATTCAAGAAAGCCGCGCTTGCAGCGGCGCTGATGGGGATGGCTTTGCCGCTTGGCACGCCGTCCGCGACGGCTGAGGAAGCCACAAATCCATTCTTCCAGGAGTGGAAAACGCCGCATGGCCTGGCGCCGTTCAGCAAAATCGAGAACGCGCATTATATGCCGGCGTTCGAACGTGCCTTCGCTGAAAGCCGCGCCGATATCGACGCCATCGCAAACAACCCGGACGCACCAACGTTCGAGAATACCATCGCGGCGCTCGACAAGGCGGGTAAGCTTTTGAACAAAGTTGCTGGCGTGTTCTATAACCTCACGGGTTCGCACACCAACCCGGAGATGCAGGAAATCCAGGCCACGGTTTCCGGCATGTACAGCCGCCACACCAACGAGACGCTCTTTAACAAGAAGTTGTTTGAGCGTGTGGACGCGCTGTACCAAAAGCGCGACAGCCTGGGTCTGAACGCGGAGCAGGCGCGCATGCTGTGGCGCACGCACCTGGATTTCACCGGCGCAGGCGCAAATCTGGATGAGGAAGCGAAAGCCGAACTGGCCAAGCTGAATGAGGAAATCTCAGGGCTCACGACCAAGTTTGGCCGCAACGTGCTGGGTGCCACCAACGCCTTCGAGATGGTCGTTGAAGACGAAGCCGACCTCGCCGGCCTGCCTGACTTCGTGATCGCGGCCGCCGCGTCCACAGCGGAAGACCGCGGCCAGCCGGGCAAGTGGATGTTCACCGCTACGCGCTCAAGCTTCACGCCCTTCATGACGTTTTCCACCCGCAGGGACCTCCGGGAGAAGCTGCATAAGGGCTATATGGCGCGCGGCGAAAAGGGTAGCGAATTCGACAATACTGAGATTGTGAAACAGATCCTGCAGGCGCGCGAAAAGCGGGCCAAACTGCTGGGTTACAAGAACCACGCGGAATATCAGATGGCGGACCGCATGATGGGCCATCCTGATCGGGCGTTCGAGCTTTTGAACCGCATCTGGGAACCGGCGCTTGAACGCGCCAAGGAAGAGCGCGCGGCGCTGCAGGAAATGGTTGACGCGGAAGGCGGCGATTTCGAGTTGGCAGCGTGGGACTGGTGGCACTATGCAGAGAAGGTCCGCAAAGCCCGCTATGACCTGGATGAGCAGACGCTGAAGCCCTATTTCGTGCTGGATAATGTGCTGCAGGGCGCCTTCCACACGGCAAACAAGCTGTGGGGGCTGACATTCAAGGAACGCACGGACATCGACACCTATCACCCGGATGTGCGCACCTTTGAGGTGTATGAGAAAGACGGCACCTATCTGGGCCTTTACCTGACCGACCATCACGCCCGCGCATCCAAGCGGGGCGGTGCCTGGAACAACAGTTTCCGCTCGCAGAAGAAGGTGGACGGCGTGGAAACGCCAATCGTCGTCAATGTGATGAGCTTCCCGAAAGGCTCTGGCGATGTGCCGGCGCTCCTGAGCGCAGATAATGTGGGCACGCTGTTCCACGAGTTTGGCCACGCCATGCACACGCTGATGTCTGACGTGACCTACGACCGCATGAACAGCATGGCCTGGGACTTTGTCGAGTTCCCAAGCCAGATTTTCGAAGGCTGGGCGTGGGAGCCGGACGTGCTTCGGATTTACGCCAAACACTATAAAACCGGGGAGGTGATTCCGGAGAGCATGATCGAACGCCTGCAGGCGGCATCCAAGTTCAACCAGGGCTTTGCGACGGTTGAGTATGTGTCTGCGGCGCTGATGGACATGGCGTGGCACACCCGCAGCATCGGTGACGATGTGGATGTGGCCGCGTTCGAGAAAGAGCTTCTGGACGAAATCGGCCTCTTGGACGAGATCGTGGTGCGCTACCGCACGACCTATTTCAACCATGCCTTTGGCGGCGCGGCATACGCGGCGGGTTATTATACCTATCTGTGGTCCGAAGTGCTGTCGGCAGATGCCTATGCCACCTTCGCGGAAGAAGGCATCTTCAACCAGGAAGTGGCAGCCCGGCTGCGCCATTCGATCCTGGAGCCACGGGGCGCGCGCGACCCGATGGAAATGTTCGAGGAATTCAAGGGCCGCCCCTATGAGCTGGATGCCATCCTTGAGGCGCGCGGCTTGACCGACTAGGCCTGAGGCACAATCAGAAACACGAAAGCCCCGGTATCCGCCGGGGCTTTTCTTTTGAGAGATATTTACGAACTGTTGGCGTGCTTGAGGATTGGTGGGCTTTGATTAGTCTCGCGGCAAATCGACCGAATAGATGTGCACGCGGCCGCTGGACGCATCGCCAACAATCACCTCGTCGCGGCCATCACCGTTGAAATCCGCCATGGCGGCGCCGCATGGGTTCCGGATTTCCCCAGTCGGCAATTGGACCGGATAGGGCTGATCCGCGTGACCCATCAAAAGGGTAATGCTCGCGTTCCAGCCGGTGATGACGGCATCCCCCAGGCCATCGTTATTGACGTCGCCCGTCGCAATTATCCTTGCGCCTGCCGCCATGGGCACTGATGTCATGCGCCTGAAGTTGCCGGTTCCGTCGCCCTCAAAGACGACAATGCCAGGTGTCTCGCGCAGGCTTGCAGCCACAAGGTCAATATTATTGTCGCCGTTCATGTCAGTCGCATGTACCGCGAATGGCGATGGCATCGGGATCGTGCCCGTTTGCGCGAAGGCAATGTCCGCGCCCGAGCGGTTCAGCAGGAGGCCAAGGTCATTCTGGTTTGGGGTAATGATGTCCGGCTTGCCGTCATTATTGATGTCTCCAACTGCAAAGCCGTGATAGGGGCCACCGCCCGCGTCAACCGCTATTCCCGGTGTCTCAAAGCCACCCTGTGCATTGCCCCGTAATACATAGACCCCAGCCTGATCCCTGCTGTCGAGGATAAGGTCATGCAGGCCGTCAGCGTTCAAATCTGCAGCCGCGATCATATGGGAGTGGGGGCTTGTTTCTATAGGAAGCTGTATAGGCCCGCCGCGGTCAAAAACCGTGCCGCTGTCGCCCCGCAGCAAGCTCACTATTGTTGCTTCATGGTTTGCAATTGCCAGATCGGTAGCGCCGTCGCGGTCGAAGTCGAGCGCGGCCAGCCATGAGGGGTGTTTGCCCGCCTCAAACTCTGCCGTGCGCGTTAATGCCCCCGTGCCATCGTTTGTGTAGAGAATGACGCGGGCATGTTGCTCCTCCGCGATGATGAGATCGATATTGCCGTCATTGTTGAAGTCACCCGGCAGGAAGGCTTTATCTCCGTCGCCTGCGTCTATCTCCTGGATGGAAACCTGCGAAGGCGCGGGATATGCAGATTCTTCCGCGCTTCCGGCTGTGCCGAAGGATGGTGCCGCCAGAAGTGCGACCAGAATAATGTGACGTTTTCTCACGGATTCAGATCCATCATTGTTGAAGTCAGGGTTGCATGGAGTACAGCCTATTGCTGTGGCCGGCATATTGAAAGCATGAACCTGAGGGCATGCCTATAATTGGGGTCCCGTCCGTTCCCGAAAGCGGGCTACCCCAGCGCTTTCCTGACAGTAGGCATGATGCGGCGGCTGATCCAAGCGCTGCATGCGACCGTAAGCCTCATGACCCGAAAATCAGGAGGCTGTTTTGGACTGTAAAGAATGCGAAACCATCAAAGGTCATATTTTTCCGGAGACTTTTTTCTGGATTTACCTGCCGACCACAGAGGCCACGGCCAGATTGAAAAAGATGGTCGAATGCCTTGGTTATACCGGCGAACCACTTGATCAGACTATGTGCCGGGTCGTGGTGCCGGCAACTGGTGTCGGCGCTTTCCTGACGGCCCTCTTTGGGGAATTCAATGGTCAGGAGCTGGCCAATACCAAAATTGTCACCACCCGGGATGACCAGTTGACCCCAGTGGACATGGGGCGCGTGTTTCAGGCGGATGTTTTCATCAACCGGTTCCAGAGCCAGTGGATCATCGAAGCGCTTGAGGCCAAGCGGTTTGAAACCTGGTTCCAGCCGATCTTCCATGCGGCAAGGCCGGACAAGGCCTTCGCCCAGGAAGGGCTGTTCAGGCTTCGGGACGCCAGCGGCACGATCATTCCGCCTGCGCATGTCTTTGATGTTGCGGGCAAATCTGACCTGCTTTTCACCGCCGACCTGCTGGCCCGGAAGTGCGCGGTTGAGACGGCCGCCGCCGCCGGGCTTAAGGGCAAGATTTTCATCAACTTCAACCCGTCCAGCATTTATGATCCGGCCTATTGCCTGCGGGCGACCGCCGCGGCGATTGAATCGGTGGGGCTGAAGCCCGAGGACATCGTGTTCGAGCTGACAGAAACCCATGAGGCGCGGGACAAGGCCCACCTGAAGGGCATACTGGCCTTCTACCGGGGCGCGGGCTTCGGCGTGGCGCTGGACGATATCGGTTCTGGCTGGTCGGGCCTTAACATGCTGCATGAGATGCGGCCGGATTATGTCAAACTGGACATGGATCTGGTGCGGGATGTCCACAAGGACAGCTTCAAGCAGACCATCGTGAAGCGCCTGCTGCAGATCGCATCTGACAACCGGATCAGGACGATTGCCGAAGGCATTGAATGCGCAGAAGAGGCCCGTTATCTGACAGACATGGGCGCGGATTACCTGCAGGGCTATTATTTCGCCAAACCCGCCCCTGTGTTGCCAGCGGAAGAAGGCCCGCTGGCAAAAGCTGGCTAAAAGATTGCAGCTGCCGCGACGCTGAGGCCGATGGCGAACAGGGCCCAAATGGCGATCGGGCGGTGGGATGCGTCGCCGTATTTTTCAAACAGCCAGTCGCCCGTGCGGTTGCCGATCAGCATCGCAGGGTAGCAGACGGTGAAAAGCGTCAGTTCCTTCATGCCGATGATGCCCTCCACTGTATAGCTGGTGGCGGCGAAGGCGGCAGAGAACAGGAAGAAACCCATCAGGAACGCGCGGGCCACCCGCGCCCGGTCATAGACCGCCATGGAATAGATGATCACCGGCGGCCCGGGGATGGCGAGCGCGCCATTGAGTAGCCCCGATGTCAGCCCCGACCACAGCCCGAACATGCCGCCCGCCCGGTGCGGTGCAGGCTTGTATCTCGCCAAAAGGAAACAGGCCAGCATCACGGTGCCGCCAATCAGCAGCCGGAACATGTCCGGGCTGAAGATCAGCAGCAGATAGGTGCCAAACAGGGTGCCGATGGCGGAAGTGACGATCATCCCCGCCATGTCTTTTATGGGGACGTCCTTCCAGTAGCTGCGGATTGTCTGCAGCGATACTGTCAGCGTCAGCAGCACGATCACACTGGCCGCCGTGGTGGGCGCCAGCACAAGGCTGAGGATTGGCAGCGCCGCAAGCGCGAAGCCGAAGCCGGTGAAAGCCCGCAAAATGGCGGCCAGCAAAATCGTCGCGGCCAGCCCCACCATGGTGAGGAGGCCGATTTCGGAAAGGATGTCCGCCACCTGGGTTACGCCGCCTTCTGGCCAAGCCGCACCAGACGGCCGGGCCTGAGGCCTGTAAGCTTGTCGTGCTCAACCACCACCTTGCCGTCAACAACGGTGGCAATATAGCCGGTGGCTTCCTGCAGCAGACGCTGGCCGCCCGCCGGCAGGTCCTTGACCATATGGGGTGCGTGCAGGCGGAGATTCTTGTGATCGATCACATTGATATTGGCTTTCTTGCCAACCTCTAACCGCCCGCGGTCAGTGAAGCCGACATAATCGGCGATCTCGGACGTCAGCATCTGTACGGCGCGCGCCAGCGGGATTTGCGGGCCCTGCTTGCGGTCCCGTGCCCAGTGGCACAGCAGGTAAGTTGGGAAGCTGGCGTCACACACGGTGCCCACATGGGCGCCGCCATCCGACAGGCCCATGATGGCTTGCGGGTGGGTCATCATCTCATGCACCGCGCTATAGTTCAGGTCGGTATAATTATAGATTGGGAAATAGAGGAATTCCTGTCCGTCTTTCTCGAGCAATATGTCGTAGATTTTCGAAAGCGGCGTTACGCCGTCGGCTTGCGCCATCTTGTAAACGCTGGCCTCCACGCTTTGCTCATAGTCCGGATTTTCGCCCAGCTTGAACATCTTGCAGCTGATGAAATCAATCTGCTGCAACAGGATATCCGCCAGCGGCGGGATGGCCGTGCCGTCGCCCGCCACCTTCTCGGACGTCTCGCTCAGAAGCTGTTCCTTGAAGTCCGGGTCGCGCATGGCGTCCACACGTTCCTCCAGCGGCAGGTGGCTGATGCGCTTGTAGCTCGGGAAGCCGATGAAGGGATGGAAAGTGCACTGTAACCCCAGGATCACCCCAATGCCGCGCGGCGCGGTTTGCAGCCGCATGTTGATGCCCTTGTCCTTCGCAGCTTCTGCGCGGGCCAGAATGTTGCGCCACTGTTTGGGCGCGAAATCCCGCTGCATCAGCGACAGCGAAAACGGCCGTCCGCCCGCCGCGCCCGCGAAGGCCTCCAGAAGGTCAAACTCGCGGTCGAACGCTGTCGGGTCCCCGCGCTCCAGATCAAAATCATTCACCGCCTGCAGCACGCCGTGGTCTAATCCCTTGAAGGCTTCAGCGATGCCGACCAGTTCTTCCTTGGTGGCTTCGGATGCCGGGGTCCAATCACCGTCCGCCGTGCGGTGCACGTCAGACCGGCCGGTGGAGAAACCAACCGCCCCGGCCTCAAGCGCCGCGCGCGTCAGCTCGCGCATTTTGGCGATGTCTTCAGCCGTTGCGGGCTCGTCTGATACCGCGCGGTCGCCCATCACATAGACGCGCAAGGGGTCATGCACGATCTGGGCGGCATAATCGATGGTGTGGGGGAAATCGATGGCGTCCATATAGTCCGCGAAGCTTTCCCAGTTCCACGTCAGGCCTTCTGCGAGCGCGGTGCCGGGGATGTCCTCCACCCCTTCCATCAGACGCACCAGACGGTCATGGTCCTTCGGCAGGACGGGCGCGAAACCCACGCCGCAACTGCCCATCACGGCGGTGGTTACGCCGTGGTTGACGCTGGGCTGCAGGTCAGCGTCCCAGGACACCTGGCCGTCATAATGGGTGTGCAGGTCCAGGAACCCCGGGGTGACGATGGCACCTGCGGCGTCAATCACGCGGTCGGCCTCGCCAAGGTTGGTGCCGATGGCAGCGATCCTGCCGTCCTTCACGGCTACATCGCCAGTGATGGGCTCAGTGCCATTGCCGTCATAAATGGTGCCGCCCTTGATGATCAAATCATAAGCCATGGGTGTCCTCCTGAAGTGTCGGGGGTGAATAAGACGTCAGCCGGTCCACCAGCCGGAACGCGCCGGTCACAGCGAAGCCGCCAATGAAATGCCAGATGCCCCAGGTGGCGAGAACCATCGCCCCGGAGCCAAGCCCGCCAAACTGACTGAGCATGATAAGAAGGCCGAGGCCTGAATTCTGGATGCCGATTTCGAACACAAGCGCGCGCCGGGCGGCGCCTGTTCTGAGGCCCAGCATGCCCACAAGGCCGCCAAGGATGAAGGCTGCCGTGTTGTGAAGCGCCACATAGGGCAGGATCTGGTCACCGAAATGTTTGAGCAGATCCATGTTGGTCGCGAGCCCCACGGCCACGATCACCACAATCACGCCCACGGCAATCGGCAGGCATACGCGCTGCAGTTTGTGGGCAAAAGTTGGGCGAACGTGCGACAGGACAATGCCTATCAGCAGCGGCACCAGCAGGGTGAAGCTGGTGTTCAGCACAAACGACAGGCGGTCCAGATGGATGGCCTCAACAAGGTCCCGCGTGGGGGCGTAAAGGCTGGTCCAGAACAGGATCGCCAGCGGCAGGAAGGCCGCGGAAAACAGGCTGGAGCAGGTGGTGAGCGAGACCGAATAGGCCACATCACCGCGGCTGAGGCGCGTGAACAGGTTGGATACATTGCCGCCCGGGCAGCAGGCCACGATGATCATGCCGAGTGCGATGCCGGCCATGGGCTGGAACAGGGTCAGCAACGCAAGGGTGATCAGTGGCAGTCCGATGATCTGCGCCATCAGGCCATAGAGCACGCTGCGCTTGTGGGTTCTAAGGAAAGAGAAATCATCTGTCTTGAGCCCCAGCGCCACGGAAAACATGGTGAAGGCGAGCGAGATGGCGAGCGCGAGCTGCGTGCCCGGCTCAAGCGTGATCACGGCGTCATTGATGGCGCTTGCGTCCATGCTTCCCATCCCTCCCAATGTGTCCCCTTCCCAAAGGACAAGCCAAATCTACTTGACGCATGGGCGCTTGTGAATGACAGTCGGCGTCTAAAAATTGATATTTTACGCCAAAGGCCATTACCAAGTAACACCATGACAGAAACAGTCCTGACCCGCTACCTGACCACGCTTGTAGACGCGATGGAAGCCGATTACGGCGTTGCGTCGGGCGCGCTTTACCGTGCGGCCGGGATCGCGCCGCTCGCTGACGGGCGGATCGAGGAAGCCGACGCGGAGGCGCTGTGGGTGGCGGCGGAGAAGCTGTCTGGCGACGGGCTTCTGGGCCTCAGGGTTGGTGGGCGCGTGCGCTACAGCAGCTATTCGACGCTTGGGCACCTGCTGGTGACCGCCAAAACGGTGGGCGACTCGCTCCGTGCCGCGTGCGAGCTTGCCTTCTATGTGGGGGCCGCCGGCCAGCTTGAGATGGAAGACCGGGCGGGGGAGTGCGCTATCGTCTATAAGCCGCTTAGGCCCAATTGGCGCGCCCCCCATGTGCGCTCGGAAGCGGTGCTTCTACCGATGGTGCGCTTTGCGCGCTGGGCGTCGCCCGGCGTGGTGCCCAAACAGGTGTGCCTGACCCGGCCCATTCCGCGCAACCCGCAAGCTTATGCGGATGCGTTTGGGGCACCGGTCACCTTCGGGGCGGCCTGCCATGAGGTGATCTGGGACGCGGAGGCGCTCAATCAGCCGATGAACGACGCCAACCCGGCCTTGAATGAGATGCTGCGGGCGCACGTGGAAGCGGAAATGCCCAAAAGGGACGGCCTGCATGCAAATGTTCGGGCGCACTTGTTGGCGGCATTGGCGGACGGCGGAGACACCAGCATCACAGCCATTGCACGCCTTATGGGCATGTCGGAGCGCAGCCTGCAACGGGCGCTGTCGGCGGAAGGTGCGGCGTTCCGCGATATGCTCAGTGACGTACGGCGGGAGGAGGCCGGCAGGCTGCTCAAGGAAACCAAACTATCGGTGGCGGATGTTGCGGCCCGGCTGGGATATTCCGAGCCCGCCGCCTTTGTGCGGGCGTTCCGGCGCTGGTTTGACGCGTCGCCCAACCAGTGGCGGAAAAAGCCAAACGGCTGATTGGCGGCCGCCCAAACTTGGGCTAGGGTTAACAAATATGACACAGGTATCAGGGTAGAATAGAGCGCAGATGATGTTGAAAAAAATAGCAAAAGCGGCCGGGCTGACGATCAGTTTTGTGGCCGCGTTAATGACAGTTGAGGGAAGTGTTTCTATGAGTACAGCCGAGGATAAAACCCCCGTCGATATGATCGTGCATGGCCGTTACGTGGTGACCATGGATGACGCCAAGGGCGTGATCGAAGGTGGGGGCGTTGCGGTCAAGGACGGCGCCATTGTGGCCGTGGGCACAAATGCTGAGATCGCGGGCGCCTACAGCACTGACAATGAAATCGCGGGCGACGACCGTGTCCTGATGCCGGGCCTTGTGAACGGCCACACCCACACGGCCATGACCCTGTTTCGCGGCATGGCCGACGACCTGGAGCTGATGACCTGGCTGACCACCTATATCTTCCCGATGGAGGGCCGCTATGTGGACCCGGAGTTTATCCGCATCGGGTCTGAGTTGGCCTGTTGGGAAATGATCCAGAGCGGCACGACCAGCTTTGTGGATATGTATTTCTACCCCGAAGAAATTGCGGGCGTGGTGGACAAGTGCGGCCTCCGCGCCGTGATCACCGCGCCGATGATCGACTACCCCAGCCCGGGCTTTGAGGGCTGGGACGACAGTTTTGCGGCTGGCGTGAAATTTGTTGAGGACTGGCAGGGCAAGAATGCCCGCATCACGCCGGGCCTTGCGCCGCACGCGCCCTACACGGTGTCGAAAGAGCATCTCGCGGATGTGGCCAAGGTGGCCAGGGAACTGGGCGCCCCCATCTCCATCCATGTTGCCGAAGATAAATCCGAGCTCGACACCATTGAAGGCAAATACCAGCAAACTTCCATTGAAGAACTCGCTGACGTCGGCATGCTGGACGCGCAGGTGATTGCCGCCCATGTGGTGTGGCCGTCAGACAGCGACATGGAACTGGTGGCGGGCAAAAGCTTTGCCGCCATCCATAACCCTACGTCGAACATGAAAACCGGTGCTGGCTTTTCGCCCGTACCCAAACTGCTGGAAGCGGGCGTGACTGTGGGGCTGGCGACAGACGGGGCGGCATCGAACAACAACCTGAATATGTGGGATGAAATCCACCTTGCGGCGCTCATTCACAAGGGTGTGGCGACAGACCCGACGGTCCTGCCAGCCGCGACCGCGCTTGACTTGGCGACCCGCATGGGCGCCAAGGCTGCAGGGCTTGAAGGCGTGACGGGCGCTTTGAAGCCGGGGCTCCGGGCGGACATGATCCAGGTGTCTGTGGACAGCCTTCGCATGCAGCCCCTCTATGACGTGGTGTCGCAGCTTGTGTATGTCGCGGATCAGCAGGATGTGGTGACCACCATTGTCGACGGCAATGTCCTGATGGCTGACGGCAAGGTGCTGACCATTGATGAAGCGGACCTGCGCGCCCGTGTGCTGGAGATATCAGCCCGTATCCGGGCTGATGTGGAGAAGGCCAAGGCGGCTGAATAAGCCGCCTTTCTGGGCTGCGGGGCACGCCGAAATGCATCAAATTTGAGGCATTATTTTACAGGACCTTAAAAACCGTGTGTTATGACAGAAAGACAGTACATCAGGCACATCCAGTATTCATGTAGGCGAGGGCGTTGTGAGCGAGCCAGAATTCAGCTTATTCCTTGTCAAAAAGAGCTTCATCGACAAAGCGGATGATCGGTTCAAGACGATCATGCGGTGGAAAGATGTCGACCTTTTCAGACAACCGCTGAGTTTCCTGTTCCCCGCTGACGCTCACGACAGGGTCGAACGCCTGCTGGACCGCGATGACGTGTCCATTTTCCAGAATGTTGTGTTCCCGCGCGTACCGCTCCGCCTCAAGACCGGTGGCTATATCAATTTCGATATGAAGCTTGTGACCACAGGGGCGGACGAGCGCCAGTTGGACTTCTACAAGCCCGGTCGCGCGGACGAGGAAAATGCGACGCAAACGGCCGAAGCCGCCGCACCTGCCGCCGACATGTACAGTTTCTTCAATTTCGTTGAGGACCTGCTGGCGTCCCCGTTCGAGGATGACCTGGACCTGACGATGGTCAGTATGGATGCGCTGAGGGACGGCAGTGATGCCGGCCTGACGGACGAAGAGAAAGACAGCGCCCGGACAGAATTTGAAGCCAACCTGCAGAAACATGCGGTTGGCGGCAAGGTTGGCAAGCTGGATGAGGCCTCCTACGGCCTTCTGACCGGCACCGGCTTTGACGAGGAAGCCTTTGACCTTGAGATGCAGAATGTGGCAGCGCGGCTGAATATCGCGCCCGAAAAGCTCGCGCTCAAGAAAGCCAATATGGCCATCGATGACCGCGATGTTGCACCTGAGAAACTGCACCAGGCGCTTCACCAGGCGCGCGGCGTGTTCGTGGGTGAGATCGAGGACGAGCACGGTATTGAGAAGCTCACCGGCGTCCTTGATGGGATCGAGCACAACAGGAAGCTCATTCAGGACGCGATCAAGAAATACAAATACCGCACCAGCCCGCGGTCGGTCTCGGATAATGTGGCGTCGGTTTCCATCGCCCTGTTGCAGCAGGGCAAGGTGAACCTTGAAGGCCAGATCAGGCGTCCCGATGAGATCATCGTGCTGGCCGACCACCCGGATATCTCGATCGAACATGACCTGGCGCAGCTCGAGGACCTTATTCGCATGCGGGTCAGGAAGCCCGCAGATGAGCGCGAAAAGCCCGATTATTACGAACTGTGCCGTTCCACCATGATCCAGGAACGCTTCATTGAGGAACTGGAGGCCATGCTGACCCGCCACGGCGAAGAGGCGTCGCGCGTGGGCTTCCGCATCAAGGGCATGCCGCCCGTGCGCCGCGGTGGTTTGCACTGGGACGCGCTCAACCGTCTGGCGGCCAAGGGTCACCCCATCTGGATCGACCGGTTCGGTGACGCGGTGGTGGCGCCCGAAGCGCTCAAATGCCTGATGGGCGGCATGATCGAAATGCCGCCGCCACTGATGAAAAAGCTGGCCGGGCACTTTGACGGCAAGGAAATGATGAGCCAACTGGTCGCCACCTGGCAGGCCATGAATGTCCGCGTTGTATCCGCCGACCTGCCGGACTATGACATGAAGACGCTGGCGCAGGAGCTGGGCATCACCATTGCGGTTGAGGATGCGCCCGAAGCATTGGCCAGCTAATCTGCCGCAGGACTTCCCGAACAATTGATAATGGCTTCACCTCTGTATGGCATCTGGGTGATTTTTTGATTGATTTGCCGTCCGTCAAGTCGCACCTTCCAATCAAAAGATATGCTATTATGCATCAAGAATAAAAAGAGGGGGCAACCGTGGCGGAAGATACCAGCCAGCCACGTCGCATGAACGACGACCTGATCACAGCCCATGTGGGCGAAACCGGCGGCCTGATGCGCGCACTGAATGCGCTGCAGCAGCATGACGGCTATATTGATGCCGCCCTGGTTCCAAAGCTTGCCAAGGCCTTCAATATCACCAAGGCCGAAGTGAAGGGCGTGATCAGCTTTTATGACGATTTCACCAAGGCGCCCAAGGGCAAGCATGTGATCCGGATCTGTCAGGCTGAGGCCTGCCAGGCGGTGGGTAGCCGCGGGCTGACAGCAGCAGCGATTGAAAAACTGGGTATTGGCCTTGGGGAAACAACACCCGATGGCCGCGTGACGGTCGAGGCCGTCTATTGCCTGGGCCTGTGTGCGTCCGGCCCCGCCGCCATGGTGGACGGTCAGCTGAAGGGCCGGGTGAGTGCCCACCTCTTTGATGCTTATGCCGAGGAGGGTGAGGCATGACCAAAATCTATGTCCCGCTTGATAGTTCAGCCGTGGCCATGGGCGCCGATGAGGTGGCAGCCAAAATCGAGGCCATCACCGGCATCGCGCCTGTCCGGAACGGCAGCCGCGGCATGGCGTGGCTGGAGCCGCTGGTGGAAGTGGAAACCCCCGAAGGCCGCGTGGCCTATGGCCCCGTCACGCTGGATGACATTGCAGGCCTGATCAGGGACGGCATGATGGAAGGGCGGGCGCACGCGCTGTGCCACGGGTTGACGGACGAGATACCGTTCCTTGCGAGGCAGGAACGCCTGACCTTCGCGCGCTGCGGCATTACCAACCCGCTGTCGATGGATGAGTATGCCAGCCACGGCGGGCTTGACGGCATCCAGAAAGCCATCGGCATGTCTGCTGAGGAAATCTGCGAAGAGGTCATGACCTCCGGGCTCAGGGGCCGGGGCGGCGCGGCCTTCCCTGCGGGCATCAAATGGAACACGGTGCGCGGTGCTGACGCGGACCAGAAATATATCGTCTGCAACGCGGATGAAGGCGACAGCGGCACTTTCGCCGACCGAATGATCATGGAGGGCGATCCGCTCCTCCTGATCGAGGGCATGGCGATCGCGGGCCTCGGGACCGGCGCGACCAAAGGGTACATTTATCTGCGCTCGGAATACCCGGTTGCGAAGCGGGTCCTGACGGCCGCGATCGACCGTGCCTACTGGAAAGGCTTGCTCGGTAACGATGTGCTTGGCTCGGGCAAGGCTTTCCACCTGGAAGTTTTCATGGGGGCGGGTGCCTATATCTGCGGCGAGGAAACCTCGCTTCTGGAAAGCCTGGAGGGCAAGCGCGGGCAGGTGCGCGCCAAGCCGCCGCTGCCGGCGCTTGAAGGCCTCATGGCCAAGCCGACGCTGGTGCATAATGTGATCAGCCTGTGTGCTGTGCCGACCATCCTGGCCAAGGGTGGAGAGTTCTACCGTGACCATGGGATGGGGCGCTCCACCGGCACCATGCCGTTCCAGATTGCCGGCAATGTGGCGCGGGGCGGGCTGGTTGAAAAAGCCTTCGGTGTGACGCTCGGCGAACTGGTGAACGGTTTCGGCGGCGGTACGCGTTCTGGCCGCCCCATTAAGGCCGCGCAAGTGGGTGGTCCGCTGGGCGCCTATATCCCTTTGGACAAGTTCGACATGCCGATGGACTATGAAACCTTCGCCAAAATTGGCGCAGGGGTGGGCCATGGTGGTATAGTGGTGTTTGACGACACGGCGGACATGGCCGAGCAGGCGAAATATGCCTTCGATTTCTGTGCCCACGAAAGCTGCGGCAAATGCACCCCGTGCCGGATTGGCGCGGTGCGTGGCTCGGAAGAGATGGCGAAGCTGATAGCAGGCGGTGACGCCACAACACACCTGACGCTTATTGAAGACCTGTGCGAGGTGATGGAAGACGGATCGCTATGCGCGATGGGCGGTATGACACCGGTGCCAGTGAAAAGCGCCCTTGACTATTTTCCGGAAGATTTCCTGAAGGGAGAAAAAGGATGACCCTTCTTAAAGAAAAAGATTTTGGTACCCCGGCTGTAAAGTCGGAGGAGACCGTAACACTGGAAGTGGACGGCCAGGCCGTCAGCGTGCCCAAGGGCACCAGCGTGATGCGCGCGGCGGCAGAAGCCGGGATTTCCATTCCCAAACTGTGTGCGACCGATATGGTCAAGCAGTTCGGCAGCTGCCGTCTGTGCCTTGTGGAAATTGATGGCCGCAAGGGCACGCCGTCATCGTGCACGACACATGCCGAAGACGGCATGGTGGTGAAAACCCAGACCGACCGGCTGGCGCGTCTGCGCCGTGGGGTGATGGAGCTTTATATTTCCGACCACCCGCTGGACTGCCTGACGTGCCCGACGAACGGCGACTGTGAGCTGCAGGACATGGCTGGTGCCGTGGGGCTTCGGAATGTGCGCTACGGCTATGAGGGCGAGAACCATCTGGATCTCGAAAAGGATGAAAGTACACCATACTTCACCTATGACCCGTCCAAATGCATTGTCTGCTCGCGCTGCGTTCGGGCGTGCGACGAGGTGCAGGGCACGCTTGCGCTGACCATTGAGGGCCGCGGGTTCGAGAGCCGCGTCGCAACGGGCGCGGAAGACTTCTTCAGTTCGGAATGCGTTTCCTGCGGCGCCTGCGTGCAGGCCTGCCCAACCGCGACGCTGGCGGAAAATGACCTGATCGAACACGGCGTGCCCGACCGCACAGTGATCACCACCTGCGCTTACTGCGGCGTCGGTTGCAGCTTCAAGGCGGAGATCAAGGGCGACCGCGTGGTGCGTATGATCCCTGAAAAAGCCGGCAAGGCCAACCATGGCCACAGTTGCGTCAAAGGCCGTTTCGCCTGGGGCTACGCCACCCACAAGGACCGGGTGACCAAGCCGATGATCCGCGAAGCCATCACCGACGAATGGCAGGAAGTGTCATGGGACGAGGCCATCGCCTTTGCTGCCAAGCGCCTCAAGGGTGTGCAGGAAAAATATGGCCGAAAATCCATTGGCGGGATCACCTCCAGCCGCTGTACCAACGAGGAAGTCTGGCTGGTGCAGAAGATCATCCGGGCGGCTTTCGGTAACAATAACGTGGATACCTGCGCACGGGTGTGCCATTCGCCCACCGGCTACGGCCTGAAGCAAACCTTCGGCACGAGCGCGGGCACACAGAATTTCGATTCTGTCGAAAAGGCCGACGTGATCATGGTGATTGGCTCCAACCCGACCGACGCCCACCCTGTGTTCGGCAGCCAGATGAAGCGCCGCCTCAGGGAAGGCGCCAAGCTGATCGTACTGGACCCACGCAAGATTGACCTTGTCGAGACCCCGCATGTGAAGGCGGACTATCACCTGCCGCTGCAGCCGGGCACCAATGTGGCGGTGATCAACGCGCTGTCGCATGTGATCGTATCCGAAGGCCTGCATGACGAAGCCTTCGTGCGCGAGCGCTGCGAAATGGATGCGTTCGAGGAATGGAAAGCCTTCATCCTCGACCCCGTCAACTCGCCAGAGGAAGTGGCCAAGGTAGCGGGCGTGAGCGCTGATGATATCCGCGCCGCGGCGCGGCTCTATGCCACCGGCGGCAACGGGGCCATCTATTACGGCCTCGGCGTAACCGAACACAGCCAAGGGTCCACGATGGTGATGGGCATGGCCAACCTGGCGATGGCCACGGGCAACATCGGCCGTGAAGGCGTGGGCGTGAACCCGATGCGCGGGCAGAACAACGTGCAGGGCTCGTGCGATATGGGCTCTTTCCCGCATGAGCTGGCGGGCTACCGCCCGGTGAGCGACGATGCGGTCCGGAAAACATTCGAAGACCATTGGGGCGTCAGCCTGGATGGTGAACCGGGGCTTCGTATCCCGGGCATGTTCGATGAAGCCTGCGCTGGCACCTACAAGGGCATGTATATCCAGGGCGAGGATGTCGCGCAAAGTGATCCAAACATCCTCCATGTGGAAGCGGCGCTCAGGAATATGGAATGCGTGGTGGTGCAGGACCTGTTCCTGAATGAGACCGCCCGCTTTGCCCATGTGTTCCTGCCCGGCACCAGCTTCCTGGAGAAAGACGGCACCTTCATCAACGCCGAGCGCCGCATCGGCCGTGTGCGCAAGGTGATGAAGCCGCAAACCGGCATTGAGGAATGGAAAGTGACAGCCATGCTGTCGGAAGCCATGGGCTACCCGATGCCGTATGAGAGCGCTGCTGAAATCATGGACGAGATCGCGGCGTTGACCCCCACCTTTGCGGGCGTGTCGTTTGACAGGCTTGACCGCGACGGCAGCCTGCAGTGGCCAGTGAATGATGATGCCCCTGACGGTACGCCGATCATGCATGTGGACGGCTTCGTGCGCGGCAAGGGCTTGTTCGTGGTGACGGAATATGTGCCGACGGAAGAAAAGACCAACCGGAAATTCCCGTTGATCCTGACAACCGGTCGTATCCTCAGCCAGTATAATGTGGGCGCGCAAACCCGCCGCACGGCCAATAATATATGGATGGAAGAAGACGTACTGGAAATCCATGCCTCCGACGCCGAGATGCGCGGTATCCAGACCGGCGACTGGGTGTCTGTGAAGTCAAGGAAGGGCGAGACGACACTGCGGGCTGAAATTTCCGACCGCATGGCGCCGGGCGTGGTTTATACCACCTTCCACCACCCGGAAAGCGGCACCAATGTGGTGACCACTGAGCTTTCCGACTGGGCCACCAGCTGCCCCGAATATAAGGTGACAGCGGTGGATGTTGGGCTGGCAAACCACAAGTCCACATGGCAGGAACAGTATGCGGCAGAAACGCCCACCATGCGGCGGGTCAAAGCCCCTGCCGCCGCGGAGTAAACTGTGGCGCCGAAGGATGTCAGAATGCCCAAGTGGGACGCAGACGTAACTGTGACCGGCAGGCGCGGCAGCGCACATGTCAGATGGCATGTGCCGGAAGAAGCGCCGGTGGCGCTTGTCTACGGCGGGCTCAATCACGCTGTGATGCTGGCGTCCCCCGGGGACCTTCAGGACTTCGCGCTGGGGTTCAGTGTGACCGAAGGCATTGTGAAGCGCCCGGATGACATCCGGAATATTGAGGTGTTTGAGAAAGATCAGGGCATTGACCTGATGATCACGCTCAAAGACGCACCGTTTGAGCGCTTCAAGCTGAAGCATAGCCGCCGGACGATGACAGGGCGCACAGGTTGCGGCCTGTGCGGCATCGACAGCATGGAAGAACTGTTCCAGACCGTGCGGCCCGTTGCAGAGATGCCGGCGGCGCTTGATGAAGCCGTTGTACGCAAGGCCGTTTGTGCCTTCGATGGCTTGCAACCGCTCAAAAAGCTGAACAGGTCCGTGCATGGTGCTGCGTGGGTGACCTTGGCTGGGGATATTACGCTCGTGCGCGAGGATGTCGGGCGGCATAATGCGCTCGACAAGCTTTTAGGCGCCCTGATGCGGGACGGCACAGACATGACATCCGGCTTTGTCCTGGTGTCCAGCCGCGCGTCCTATGAGATGGCGCAGAAATGTGTGGCGGTGGGTGCACCCGCGCTTGTGTGCCTGTCAGCGCCCACGGCTTTCGCTATCCGGCTGGCGCAAGAGGCCAGGCTCACGCTCGCCAACTGGTCCACTGATGGCCTTGTCAGCTTCTAGCCTTTCGGTTTCAGCAGCAGCTCGTCAAGCGGGCGCCGCTTGGGCGCGAAACTGTTGACCTTATGGTCCGCCTTGTAGCCAACCGAGACGCCGCAGATCAGCTTGTAGTTTTCCGGGATATCGAAGCGGGCTTTCACAGGCCCGGCCCAGGTGGCGAGCGCCGCCTGCATGCAGGTGCCAAGGCCACGTTCTTCGGCCGCCAGCGCCAGCGACTGCAGGAAAATGCCGGTATCCAGGGCCGAGTAGGCCCCAAGGCTGCTTTCACAGAAAACAAACAGAGCCGTGGGCGCGTCGAAAAAGCTGAAGTTGCGGGCCATCTGGGCGTGGCGCGCTGCCTTGTCGCCGCGTTCGATCCCCAGTGTGCCATACAGGCCGTGGCCCGTATCGCGGTAGCGCGCGCCCAACTCGGGCGGGTATTTCATGATGGTGTTAAAGTCGCCGTCCGGTTTGACGCCGCCTTTCATCAAGGCGCCGAATTTGGCGAACAGGCCGGCGCGCTGGACCTTGGCGGCGGTGTTGAAACGGGCGGTCAGTTCAGCCCCGATTTCTTTCGCCACTTCGCCAGAGGCCACGGCAACCCGGTAAGGCTGCACATTGCCCCAGGAAGGGGCGAGAAGGGCGGTTTCAAGAACATCGGTCAGGAGGTCTTCCGGTACCGGGTCCGGCTTGAATGCGCGAATGCTGCGCCTGTTCGCTAGTGCCTCTGTGACGGCCCCGGTTTGAGTCATTGCTGCGTCCTCCCATTATTTCTGCGTGCATATCACCATATTGGCTGTGCGTAACACACGACAAGGATTGTGGCCCCACGAATATGAATTTCTGCTATTCGGCGGACTTCAACCCCGGCATACCGTGGATTTTGATCTCTGGCGTTTTCATGCCGTAGAGGTCAAGGTCCCGGCCCGCGCGCATCATTTGGTCGCGGAACCAGCTGTGGGCCGGGTGGTTCGTCAGCCGTTTGTGCCACACCAAAACACCACCGATCATGTGGCCCGGGGGCGCGATAGGGCTTGGCACAACATGCAGATCAAAGAACTGGTTACATTTGTTGGCGATCCGGCTGGGGACGGTGACGATCATGTCGGTTGTAGCCACCAGCATGGGGGCAGGGCCGAAATTGTTGATCATCATGACGATCCGGCGCTTGAGGCCCATTTCCTCGAGTTGGTCGTCGACGAAACCGTGTGCGTCCCCCCGCGGGGACACCAGCACGTGGCGGGCAGCCGCATATTCTTCAACCGGGATGGCGTCCTTGTAGCGCGCCAGCGGGTGGTTCTTGCTCATCATGCAGACAAAATGGTCGCTGGATACATTCAGGCGTGCGAACCGGTCGGGCACATCGCCAAGGGGCATCAGGCCATAGTCCGCGTCCTGATGGTCAAGCCGTTCGAACAGGCGGCCCTCAATCGGGATGGTGTGGACATTGATACCCGGTGCTTCGTTGGTGATGTATTCGGCGACATAGGGCAGCAGCATCATGGCCACATAATCTGTTGTGGCGATGGTGAAGGTGCGCTCGGCCTTCGCCGGGTCAAACGCCACCGGGTTCAGGGCTTCTTCAATTTCACCAAGCGCCCGCCTGACCGGCAGTTCCAGTTCCAGCGCGCGCGCTGTCGGGCGCATGCCGTCTGTGCCGCGTACGAACAGGTCATCCCGCATCACATGCCGAAGCCGGTTGAGCGCGTTCGACACTGCTGGCTGCGACATGCCAATCTTCTGTCCCGCCTTGGTTGCGTTTCGTGTGCTCATCACCGCGTCAAACACGAGAAGCAGATTCAGGTCGATTCCAGCCAAATTCACCATATGAATATCCAAATTTCGAAATATCAATTTCCATAATATATGGGGCCTTCCCATATAGGCGCAAGGGTCGAACGTGGAGGGCGACACCCCGGGCATCGATTGCTGACAGAATTTGTCAGGGATGCGCGGGTAAGTTGCCCCCGAACCAAACGGGGGTCCCAACCGTTTGATCCATAAGGAAGGCGAGGAGACGCAAAATGCCTAAGACCATGACAGCAATGGACGAGTTTGCCGTCCGGCTGGCCAAATTTGTGATTGGCCACCGGTGGCTCGTTATTTTTGCGACACTTTTGACAACTGCGGCCGTGACCTACGGTGCGCAGTTCTTACAAATGTCGAACAACTATCGTGACTTTTTCTCTGAATCGAACCCTGAGTTGCAGGCGTTTGAGGAGTTCCAGGGAACCTACACCAAAAACGATAATTTCTTTTTCACCATCGTTCCCGAAGAAGGGGATGTGTTTACAGCTGAAACGCTGGCGCTGGTGGAAGAGCTGACCACCGAGGCCTGGCAGATCCCCTTCAGCCTGCGTGTCGACAGTGTGACCAACTTCCAGCACACCTGGGCCGATGAAGACGACCTGATCGTTGAAGACCTGGTCAAGGGCGCGGAAAGCCTGACGGCTGAGGAACTGGCGGAAAAGAGCCAGGTGGCCATCACCGAACCGCTCCTGAGGGACCAGCTTGTGGCCCGCGATGGCCGTGCGATTGCTGTCAATGTGGTGCTGCAGTATCCACAGGTTGACCCGTTCGAGGTGCCGCAGGCGGTTGAATATGCCCGCAATCTGCGCGCTGACCTGCTGCAGAAATACCCAGGCCATAAAATCTACATGACTGGTGTCTCCATGCTGAATATGGCGTTCCAGGAAGCCGGCATGAAAGATGTCATGACCATGATTCCTCTGATGTATGGGCTGCTGCTTCTGCTGATGGCGGTAACGGTTCGGTCGATCGCGGGCACCCTTGTGACACTTCTGATGATCGCTTTTGCCTCCATGATTGGTATGGGCGCGGCCGGTTTCTACGGCGTGGCCCTGACGCCCATTGCGCTGTCGGCGCCGACGATCATTCTGACGCTGGCGATTGCCGATGCGGTCCATATCCTGATTACCATGCGCAACAGCATGAAGGCGGGCATGACCAAGCGGGACGCGCTGATTGAAGCGGTTCGGGTGAATTTCCTGGCGGTGATGATCACGTCGCTGACGACAGCCATCGGCTTCCTGGCGCTGAACTTCGGTGACGCCCCGCCATTCTGGCACCTGGGCAACATCTCGGCTGTCGGCATCGTGGCGGCCTGGGCTATGTCCGTCACCTTCCTGCCGGCCATGATGAGCCTCCTGCCGGTGCGGGCACCGAAGCTGGCGGTGGCAAATGAAAACAATTTCTTTGCACGCCTGGCGGATTTCGTGGTGGCCCACAACAAGAAGCTGTTCTACGGCATTGGCGCGTTTGCCATTGTGCTGATTTCGGCGGTGCCGCAGATTGAATTCAACGACCAGTGGACCGAATATTTCGACGAGAGCATCGAATTCCGCCGCGACAGCGATGCCTCAACCGAATATTTCGGCTTCTACCCGATCGAGTTTTCGGTTCTGGCAAAGGGGGAGGGCGGCGTATCCGAGCCTGAGTTCCTGCAGAAACTGGACGAGTTCACCCAGTTCCTGCGCCAGCAGCCGAATGTGACCCACGTTTATTCGCTGACGGACATCATGAAGCGGCTGAACCGCAACATGCACGCCGATGAGGCCAGTTGGTACAAGCTGCCCGATGACCGTGAGCTATCGGCCCAGTATCTGCTTCTGTATGAACTGTCGCTGCCTTACGGCCTTGACCTGAATGACCGGGTGAATATCGACAAGTCCGCAACCCGGGTAACGGCAACGCTGACCAACACCTCAACCCTTGAAACCAAGGCGTTCCTGGATGCGGCCCGTGGCTGGATCACGGAGAATGCACCGGAATACATGCAGGCAACAGTACCGACCAGCGCGCAGGTGATGTTCACCTATGTGGCGGAACGCAATGTGGAAAGCATGATTGCGGGCAACATCATCGCCATCGTTGCCATCGGCATCGTTATGATGTTCGCGCTGAAATCCGCCCGCCTTGGGGCGCTTTCCATGGTGCCGAACGGCCTGCCGATTGTGGTTGCCTTCGGGGCCTGGGCGCTGATGGTTGGAACCGTGGGCTTCTCGGTTGCGGCGGTGGCGAGCGTGTCGCTCGGCATTGTGGTGGACGACACGGTCCACTTCCTGGCCAAATATGTCCGGGGTATCCGCGAGAAGGGCTATGACCGCGCGGGCGCCATCAAATATGCCTTCGAGACCGTGGGCACGGCGCTGGTGGTCAATACCGTGATCCTGGTGATCGGGTTCGCGTACCTTGCCACCTCCCACTTCAAAATGAATGCAGACATGGGCCTGTTGACGGCGCTGGCGATCACATTCGCCTTGGTGTTCGACTTCCTGTTCCTGCCAGCACTGATGCTGCGCGGGTCAGGCAAGCTCATTTCTGGACAAAAAGATGATAGCGAAGGAGTAAAACAAAATGTTCAAACGCAACCTGCAGAATAAACTGGCCGCCGCGCTGGCGGTGGTCACGCTGGGCTTTTCCCTCATTGCGCCGGTCAAGGCTGATGAGGCGGCAGACAAGGGCTATGAGATCGCGGCCCGGTCTGACCGGTCTGACCTGGGCTTCACCAGTTCCGAAGTGACCGCAGTGATGACACTGACCAATTCGGCCGGCAATACATCAACCCGCGAGATGTATTTCAAGACGCTGGAGAAGGAAAACGAAGAGGTGGGCGACAAGTCGCTCACCGTTTTCGAGACCCCGCGTGACGTGCAGGGTACGGCGCTCCTCAGCCACGCCAAGATCCTGGAAGCGGATGACCAGTGGCTTTATCTGCCGGCGCTGAAGCGCGTGAAGCGCATCAGCTCGACCAACAAGTCCGGCCCGTTTGTGGGGTCCGAGTTCGCGTTCGAGGATTTCACTTCAACCGAGCTCAACAAATATGACTATAAATTCATCGGCGAAGACGAATTCGACGGCATGAAAGTGGATGTGGTTGAGCGCTTCCCGCGCTATGAGAACTCCGGCTATGTGCGCCAGATCGCCTTGGTTGACCAGGACGTCTATCAGGTGCGCAAGATCGATTTCTATGACCGCAAGAACAGCCTGCTCAAGACCCTGACCTTGAAGGATTACCGCGAGTATGAAGGCGGTGTGTGGCGCGCGCACGCGCTTGAGATGGTCAATCACCAGACTGGCAAATCTACCACGCTGACCTACGGCGACTACAGCTTCAAAACCGGCCTGCATGACAATGACTTTGTCAAAGGCGTGCTGAAGCGCATTCGCTAGGGGCCGGTGATGACGAATTCTGTCCTGAGTAAAACCCCGATTGTGGCGGCGCTTCTGGCCCTAAGCTCCCCAGCTGCCACAGCCGGGGAATGGGATGTGTCCGGCTCCGTTGGCACTGAGTTACGTACATTTTTCGAAAAGGGTACGCAGCCCCGCCAGCTGGACACCTTCCAGCCTTCCCTCCTGCTCGAGGGAGACGTGCGCTGGCAGTCTGATAACCGCCAGTGGGATGTGGTTCTGGTGCCATATGCCCGACTGGACGGGAAAGACGGCCAGCGCACGCATGCAGATATGCGCGAAGCCTACGTGCGTTGGACCGGCGACGAATGGGCTGTGCGCGCGGGCCTTACCAAGGTCTTTTGGGGCGTCACGGAAAGCCGCCATCTGGTGGATATCATCAACCAGTCTGACAGCGTTGAGGACATCGACGACGAAGACAAGCTGGGCCAGCCGATGGTGGAAGTATCCACCATTCGCGATTGGGGGCAGCTCACAGCCTATGTGATGCCGCGTTTCCGCAAGCGCACGTTCGCGGGCGCGGACGGCAGGCTGCGGGCCCCTTTGCTGGTCGAGAATGACATGGCCAGGTCTGACGAAGGCCGGGATGATGACGAGGATGTGGATTTCGCCCTCCGCTACAGCCACTATTTCGGTGACTGGGATGTGGGCCTGTCCTTCTTCCGAGGGGCCGACCGCGAACCACGGTTGGTGTTTGATGAGGCGCGTGGCCTTTTCGCCCCCTTTTATGATGACATCACCCAAGTGGGCGTGGACCTGCAATACACCAAAGAAGCGTGGCTGTGGAAGTTTGAGGGCATCGTGCGCGACACGCCGTTCCAGACCTTCGCAGCAACTGTGGGCGGGGTGGAATATACCTTCTACGGCATCACAGACGCGGGCGCAGACCTCGGTGTGCTGGTGGAATTCCAGTATGACGGACGGTCATCAGACCCGCTTGTGGCGCCGCAGACCATCGCAGACAATGACATCTTCATTGGCACGCGCCTCGCGCTCAATGACGCGGAAGACACGGATTTCCTTGGCGGCATTGTCGTGGATGTGGAAGACGGCTCCATGTCGGGGCTGGTGGAAAGCTCCCGCCGGTTTGGCGCCAATTGGGTTGGCGAAATCGAAGGCCGCTTTTTCATCAATGCAGATGCGGACAACCTGCTGTACGGCTTCCGGCGCGACAGCCACGTGATGCTCAGGCTCACACGGTATTTTTAGGAAACTATCAGGGTAATTTCTCGCTTACCCAGTGACTGGAGCGGACGGGGCAGCAGCCCCGCCGCTTCTTTTTTGTCTATTTGAGCAGGTTCGAGACTTCATGCTGGAGCCCGTTGGCTACTTCGGTCAGGCGATCTGCTGATGCCTGCACTGCGTGCGCCACGTCTGCGGCTTTCTGCGAAGCCTGCTGCACTTCGTCCATGCTGTCAGACACTTCCTTGGTGCGCTGGGCGGCCTGATCGACACTGCGGGAAATTTCCTGTGTTGCAGCACCCTGCTGGTTGGTCGAACCGTCGATTTCCGTTGCGATGGCTGTCACTTCGCGGATGATTTCGGAAATCTCCGTGATGGATTCCACCATGCGGCGCGACTGTTCCTGAATGGATTCAACCTGATGCGAAATATCCTCAGTTGCCTTGGCGGTCTGGGTTGCAAGGCTTTTTACCTCGCTGGCCACAACGGCAAAGCCTTTGCCGGCTTCGCCGGCCCGCGCGGCCTCAATGGTGGCATTGAGCGCCAGAAGGTTGGTCTGGTCGGCAATGTCGTTGATCAGCTTTACCACGTCTGAAATTTTGCCGGATGCTTCTGAAAGCTCCTGACCCACGGTATTCGCCTGATCGGCCTTCTCGCTGGCATTGCCGGAAATGCGGCTGGCGTGGGCAACCTGGTCGGCGATCTGGGAAATTGAATTTGCCAGTTCCTCGGTTGCGGCGGCCACGGCCTGCACATTATCTGTCGCCTGGCCAGACGCGTCCGCCACCTTGGATGAAATGCCTATATTCTGTTCGGCAATAGAGGCCATCATGCTGGCCTGATCGGCAAGCGATGCGGTCTCGGCTGCAACTTCACCTGATGACTGGCTCACCATCGCTTCAACTTGCGCCTGGGCCGTGACGATAGCCCATGTGGCCATAGGGCCGATGTAGCCGCCGTGGTCGTCGGTGATAGCATGAATGCTGAGCCCGATTGTTTCCGGGCCAAGTTCGAATTTCGTCTTGAAGGGCAGCTTCTTCGGGTCAACCAAAAGGCCTGGTTGTTGCTGCAGTTCCTGGCAGAAAACGCTTAAATTCTGCCCGACCATGGCGTCTGCCGACACTGAAAGATGTTGTGCGAGGCCGGCCAGTGCTGCCTTGCTGCTGTCATTCATATAGACAATAGCGCCGGTTTGAGGGTCGCACATCATGGCGTTGATCGGCATCTTGTCGACCATCTGGGTCAGCCTGCCGGCTTCCGCCTTGAAGGTTTCGCGTTCTGTCACCCGGGTCCAGGACAGGATCGTGCGCTCATGGCTGCCGTTCTTGTCGCGCAGGATGTTGAAGCGCAGTTCAAGAAACTCGCTGCCAAGCGGCAGTACCCGGTTGAAGGGCAGGGCGGCCGGATCGCCCACCATGGCCTCAAAGTCTTCGCCCCCATCGGAGAAGATATTGATCGATGCCCCCTCAAGCGCGTCCGGGGTGACGGGAAAACTTTCTCCCATCAGCTCCACCGTGTGGCGGCTTGTTGCGTTGGCATAGGTGATCTGGCCGGTCGACGGCTTGCAAAGAATGATATTGTTCGGCAGCGATTCAAGGACATCCGCTTCTGTGAGCGTGGTCGCATTCTCAGCTGCGGCGGATGCGGTCTCCGTCCTTGTTGGCTGTTTTTCCTGTTCCTTCTGGAAAAAACTTAACATGAAAATCCCTCATTTCCCCAATGGTCCCGGCGTGTCGCCGCAACCCGTATCCCATTCTGGTACACCAGTGCCTCTACTTTGCGCAGGATACCTTAAAGCTTGGTTAAGTGTAATGCCAAGCACAGCTGAACCGGCCTTAGAAAAGAGTCAAAAAAAATTCCCAACTTCTGTAAGCTAAGCGTCCTTCATGTAAGGAGACATGTATGGCGTCGCCAGAGAAGCGGAAGAACGAGCAGCTGAAGGCTGAAGGGCAGGCCCCTTCGGACGATGCTCGTGCGCTCTCGCAGGACGACATCAAAGCGCTTTTCAAAAACCATAATGAAGAGCTGGTACGCTACCTGACAAGCCGGCTGAAGTCGCACGAAGAAGCGGTGGAAGTGGCACAGGAGGCATATGTTCGCCTGCTTCGGTTGGACGATACCAGCACCATTGGTTTCCTGCGGGCTTTCCTGTTCCGCACGGCAACCAATATCGCGATTGACCGGATCCGCCGCAAGGGGCTGGCCCAGTCGTATGTGGATCAGGAAGCGCCGCAACAGGTGAACGAGATGTTCGGGTTCACGCCGGAACGCTCCATCGCCGCCAAACAGGCCCTGAGCCGGGTTCTGGAATGTGTGTCCACGCTGCCGCCCAAATGTCGGCACGCGTTTGTGGAGTATAAGTTCAAGAACCGCAGCTACGATGACATTGCCCAGGAAATGGGCCTGACGTCGAGCATGATTAGAAAATATGTGTTACGCGCCCTCGTGCATTGCTCAGATAAAATGAGCGACGAGCTGGATGCGTGGAGTCTTTGAGTTGAGGATGTTGGTAGATGCCTAAGAGCCGCCAAATTGAAAAGAAGGTACTGGACCGGGCCGCAGAATATTATCTGGACCTGCAGGACGGCACCATGGATGCCGACGAGCTGAAAGCCTGGCAGGGCTGGATGGCGGCAAGCGGCGACCACCGGCGCGCCTTTGCCCGGATGGAAACCCTGTGGGGCGTCCTGGGCGAAGCCGAGGCGGATGAGTGGCAGGCTTTTGCCGATCAAACCCAGGCTGACATGGCCAAGGCGGCCACGGAGCCGACTGTGGCGGTACATCCATCAGCGGGCGGGTCGATCCTGTCGATGGTGGCGCCCGCGAATGAGCAACCGTCCGTTCGCAAGAAGCTGTCCTACGCCTGGGTTGGCGCCATCGCCGCTTCTTTTGCAGCTGTGCTGGTAACCACCTTCCTGCTGATGGGCACGCCAGACGGCAGCCAGGCTGTTCGCACCATTCAGTACCAAACCGCTGCCGGGCAACAGCGTGTGGTGAACCTGGCGGACGGGTCTATCGTTGAACTGGGCGCAGGCAGCGCTGTTTCCGTAACCTATTCGGAAGAGAACCGGTCGCTGGTACTGGACCAGGGCGAAGCCATCTTTACCGTTGCCAAGAACCCGAAGCGGCCGTTTATCGTGCGCGCGGGCCAGGGCAGCGTGACGGCCATTGGTACTGTGTTCAATGTGCGCAAGTCTGCTGCCAATGTGGAAGTGCGGGTGCTGGAGGGCACAGTTGCCGTGCGTCCGATTGACGACACAGAAGAGCGTTCGCGTGGCCGGGGCCGTGATAGTGCCACAGCTGTGGCCCAGCCCGTTGCGCTGGTAACAGCAGGCCGACGCACGGCTTATTCGCCTGCAGGCCTGTTGGCACCCATCGTGGAAGCTGACGTTCAGGAAGGCCTGTCCTGGCGTGTGGGCGTGCTGACCATGGTTGACTGGCCAATTGCAGATGTGATCCAGGAACTGAACCGGTATCTGACCGACGAGATCACCATTGGTGACGAAGCCGTGGGCACCATGCGCTTCACCGGCACGGTTTATCCGGACCAGGTTGATGCCTGGCTTGAAGGCCTGCAACAGGGCTACCCGATCGAAGTGGTGCGCTTGGGCGGAAGCACCATTTTGATGTTCGACGAAGAACAAAGCGGGACTTAAGCTTGCTGCAATAATCCTGTAGGCAGCTGGCAACTTTCAGGATAACAAGGGGGGGACGTCCGAAGATACGGGCGAGGTTGCTTTGGCACTGCCAAGGTAGCGGGAGGATCGCATGAAGTTGAGGGGGCGCACCGCCTGGCCGGATACGGCGTGGCAGCGTAAAGTCCTGACCACCAGTGCTGCTGCGGCGATAGGCGTGGCGGCTTTTGGTGTTTTCTCGCCTGCCCATGCGCTTCGCCATCATGACAGCCACGCCCAGGCCTTCCGGATTGTTGACTTCAATATCCGCAGCCAGCGTCTTCAGGATGCGCTTCTGGCCTATTCCGAACAGGCCGGGGTGCAGATCATCCTGCCTGGTGATATGGCCAAAGACAGCCAGCGTCGCAGCCTGAGGGGTGCGCACGATGTGGTTGAAGCACTGGTCACGCTGGTGAGCGGTACGGGCTACAGCTTCAGTTTTACCGGGGAAAATACGGTGGTGGTTCGCCGTCAGGTGCAGATGGGCCAGGGTGTTGCTCCTGTCCCTGCGCGGGCGGAAGTCACGGCAACGCGCGAAGAAGTGCGGTCGTTGTCCCAGCGGCGCGAGGCCGAAGAGCCCTACCTTGAAGAACTAGTCACGGTCGGCACCCGGAACCGGACGCGCACGGTTACCGAAACCGCTGTGCCGGTGGATGTGATCGGCTCAAGCGCGCTCCATAGAAATGGTTATACCCAGACAGGGCGGCTGTTGCAGGCGCTGGCGCCCAGCTTCAATTTCACCGAAACCACCATATCCGACGGCACGGACATCGTGCGCCCCGCAACCTTGCGTGGCCTGGGCCCCGATCAGGTACTGGTGCTGGTAAACGGCAAGCGCCGCCACAGCCAGTCTTGGGTGAATGTGCAAAATACGGTGGGCAAGGGTGCCGTGGGCACCGATATGAACACCATCCCCGTGGGCGCCATCAAGCGGGTGGAAATCCTGCGCGACGGCGCGGCTGCCCAATATGGCTCTGACGCCATCGCAGGCGTCGTCAATATCGTGCTGAAGGATTATGACGAGGGGTTTTCGGGCGCTGCCAGCTGGGGGCAGACTTATGAAGGCGACGGCGACACCTTCTTCGCGTCCTCTACCCTCGGGCTACCCCTGGGGGATGGCGGGTTTTTCAATGTTACCGCAGAATATCAGAACCGGCAGGCCACCAACCGGGCCGACCCGTCCTCGATTACCGGCGATGTGGTGATGCGGATTGGTGAAACCGACGTGGAAGCCATGGCGGTGATGTGGAATATGGCGCTGCCCGGCAAGGGTGGGGGTGAGCTGTATGCCTTTGGCGGCTATATGAACCGGCAGGGGCTTTCGGGCGGCTTTTACCGCCACGCACATCAGGCTGCCCGGTCTGTGCCGCAACTGTACCCCGAGGGCTTCCTGCCGCTTCAAACTACCGACGTCAGTGACTTCAGCCAGGCTGTCGGCTTCAGGCTGGATGCCGATGACGGCTGGCAATATGACCTAAGCGCCACTTATGGCCGCACGCGGTTCGCCTTTGGTGCTGAAAACACGGTGAATGTGTCTGTGGCCTCCGCCGCTTTCTATAACGGCCTTGACCCGCTGGACTATAGCTTCACGGAAGGCTTCTCGGGCGCGCTTGAATTTGAACAGCTGACAGCCAATTTCGATGCTGTCGGCAGTAGTCAGGTCGGCTCCGTGCCGTTCAACCTGGCCTACGGCTTTGAATATCGAAACGAACTGTATGGAATAGAGCAGGGCGACGAGGCCTCCTATAGCTGCGGCATGGTGGATGGTGATTTCGCGCCCTCGATTTTGGATGCGGACGTGTCAGCCGTGTGCGGCTTCCAGGGCTTCCCGGGCTACAGCCCCGATGTTGCCGGTGAACTGGGCCGCTCGAGCTATGCCTTCTATGTGGATACGGAGTTCGAGCCGGCTGAAAACTGGTTCTTCACTGCCGCTGCGCGGTACGAGAATTTCGGTCGCACGGGCAGCAAGATTACCGGCAAACTCTCGGCCCGTTATCAGGCTTCCGAAACCTTGGCAATTCGGGGGGCGGTGTCAACGGGGTTCCGGGCCCCGGCGCTGGCGCAAAGGGCGTTTACGTCCGTCATCACCAACACAAGTGCCGAAGGCCTGACCCAGACCCTTGTGGCGCCAGAGGGCCATATCATTCCGCGCACCTACGGCGTGGACAAGCTGGAACATGAAACCAATACCAACGTTTCTGTCGGGCTGGTCTGGAAGCCAAATGAGAAGCTGAATGTCACGCTGGATGCCTACCGTATCGATATTCGTGACCGCATTGTGCTGGGGCCGACGCTGCCGATCCCCGAGGGACTGAGCCTTGGGCCAATCGAGGCGGGGTCTTTCTTCTCGAACGGTATTGATACAAGCACGCTGGGCGCTGACCTGGTCGCCTGCTACGAGATGGCGCTGAAAGGCGGCGCGTCGCTTGACCTTATTGGATCTGTCAGCTGGAACCAGACCACCATTGAGGATATCAACGCGCCCGCAGGCGTGTCCGACGATGAATTTTTCCCGTTCGCGGAACAGGTAAATGTGGAGCGCGGTCAACCCCGCATCCGCCTTGCGGGCACCGTAGATTACCGCAAGAACCGGTTTGGGGCGCTTCTGCGGGTCAATTATTATGGCAACACGGAATCCGCTTTCTATACGGCTCAGGGCAACAATATACCGCGGGATATAGCAGTGAATGTGCTGGGGCTGGATTACAGCGCCACCACCAAGGCAGGCACCGCCGCGATTGTGGACCTGGAGCTTTCCTATGACATTGGCGAAAACCTGACCTTTGCCATCGGGGCCAATAATCTGTTCAATACATATCCGGACAAGCTGGCCAACAACGATATGTCGCGCTGGATTTCCGAAGGCCGACAGATTGGGGCGTTTGGCAACTTCCGCTATCCGTGGGTGACCATGCCTTGGGGCATAAGGGGCGGCTATTATTATGCCCGGATGGCGTTTGAATTCTGACGGGCAAAGGGGGCTGGGCGCGTGAAAACATTCTCAAATCCCGTAATCTGTTCGTCTCGTCTTATGGTAGATACATACAACTATCTGAAGAATAGGAGGGCATGTATGATACGAAAACCAGCTGCGGCTGGCGGCCTTGGGCGGCTGCTGCGGCTGATGGTAACGCTGATACTTGGGCTAAGTATCTCAGTGGCTGCCGCGGCGGACGATCCGCCGGAAATCCGTTTTGACATTGCGCCGCAGCCGCTCAGGCAGGCGCTCCTCGAGTTTTCCGAACAGGCACGCATTCAGCTGATCCTGGCGGTGGATACCGAGGATATCCCAATCAGCCAGGGCGTGGTTGGGGTGATGACGGCGGAAGACGCGCTTATGCGGCTGATGGAAGGCACCGGGCTCGAATATCATTTCTCAAGCGGGAACACCGTTACCGTCAGAAAATATAAATCAAACCCGAAGCCTCCCATGAGGCCAGAAAACACACCGGGGCAACTGGATGTCGATCAGATATCCGTTGCCCCGGCGTCGTTTGAGGAGATCATCAGCATCGGCACACGGGTGAAGGGGCGCACGGTTGCGGCCACGTCCGTGCCGGTTGATGTCCTCTCAAGCACAGCCCTCGCCTTCACCGGCCAGACGGAGACCGGCCGCATGCTGCAGATGCTGGTGCCCAGCTTCAATTTTTCCAGTTCAAGCGTGTCGGACGGCACAGATGCCCTGAGGCCTGCGACACTTCGGGGCATGAGCCCCGATCAGACGCTGGTGCTGCTGAACGGCAGGCGGCGGCACGCCAGTGCGCTGGTTCATGTGAACACCAGTGTGGGGCGGGGGTCCGCGGGTACTGACATGAACGCTGTGCCCGCTATCGCGCTTGGGCGGATCGAGGTGCTCAGGGACGGTGCGGCGGCCCAATATGGTTCTGACGCCATCGCGGGCGTGATCAACCTGGCGCTCAGGCGCGACCGCGAAGGCGGCATGGTCCAGGTCAGCCGCGGCGGCACCTATGCAGGCGACGGTGACACAACAACCGCCAGCGGGTTCATGGCCTATCCCATAAGCAGCCGGGGCTTTGTGAACCTGAGCCTTGAGTACCGTGACCGGGCGCCTACCAACCGCGCGGGCTTGAGTGCGAACCAACAGTATTTTGGCGTGAACGGTGAAAGAGACTGTGCTGCCACGGCCGAACCTGCGGGCTGTTATGACCCCCGTGAATACACGTTCGACCGGCGGAATTTCCGCATTGGCGACGCGGCAAGCGAACAGTTTGCCGCCGTCCTCAACGCTGAAATCCCGTTTGCTGACGTGGGCCATTGGTACGGCTTCGCAACCTATTCCGACCGCGATAACCTGTCCGCGGGATTTTACCGCCGGGTGACCCAAGCGGAACGCACGGTGGTGGACCTGTATCCAGACGGCTTCCTGCCCTACATCAATACTGAAATCACCGATATTTCAGCGGCAAGCGGTTTGGTATTGAATGATCTGGCGGGCTGGCGCGCGGACATTGGGTTTTCCTATGGCCGCAACGAATTCGCCTACCGCATCAAAAACAGTTTGAATGCGTCGCTGGGGGCAGACAGCCCGCGTGAAGCAGATGCCGGCAGCCTGTTTTTCTCCCAGTCGGTTCTGTCGTTTGACGCAGTGCGCGAAGGCACGGTGGGCACGCACGCCGTAACGTTCGCGATGGGGGCCGAGCACCGGCGGGACCGCTATGAAATCCGCGCGGGCGAGCCTGTGTCCTACAGCGATGGCGGCGCCCTGAATACTGACTGCCCGGGCTGCGACACCAGCCCTGTGCGCTACCAGCAGGGCTTCCAGGTGTTCAGGGGATTCTCAAGGGACAATGTGGTGGACCGGCACCGGGACAGTTTCGCGCTCTATAGCGATCTGGACCTTGAACTGACAGACGACTGGCGCATCGCCGGGGCCGCGCGGTTCGAGCATTATGACGATTTCGGCAGTCGGCTGACCGGCAAACTTACCAGCCGGGTGCGGCTGACGGGCGCACTGGCGCTTCGGGGTGCCATCTCCACCGGGTTTCGGGCGCCGTCCGTGCAGCAGAAATTTTTCAACAGTGTCTCGACCCAGTTTATTGATGCGGGCGGCATGACGGTTGCGCAGGAGCGCGGCACCTTCCGGAACGACAGCGCCTTGGCCCTGGCCATTGGCGTGCCGGAGCTGAAGGAAGAAACCGCCACCAACCTGAGCGCCGGTCTGGTGCTGACACTGCTAAACTTCACGCTGACGGCGGACTATTACCACATCAGTATCGACGACCGGATTGCCATATCCGGCAGTGTGGATATCGCCCGTCTGTTCCCGGATGTCAGTGACCGCATGGGCATCACGAACGGTCAGTTCTTCTTCAATGCCGCCGACACAGTCACCAAGGGGGCCGATATTGTCGCGGTGTATGATTGGCCGCTTTCGTCTGACGACAGCTTTGAGCTCTCTCTCGCCGCCAATTGGAACAGCACGCGTGTGCGCGACGGCAGTATCCGAACCACCATCGGGGACACGCTGGCGGTGCCTTTGTTCACGCCGCAGGATATTTCCATCCTGCAGGATTGGCAGCCGGACAGCCGGGTGATGCTGGCCGCGACCTACCAAACCGGGCCGCTGAGCTTTCTGGTGCGCGCCAACCGTTTTGGTGGTTACCGGATATGCGAAGGATCGTGCGACCAGGTCTCAGGCGAAGGGCTGAATGTGCAGGATTTTGGTGCCGAATGGGTGCTGGACGCGCAACTGAGCTATGAGCTGGAGGCGCTTGGCCTCACGGCCACCATTGGCGCCAACAATATTCTTGGCCAGTATCCGGACCGCAACCTGATCGGGCAGGCGGGTGCGGGTACGCTGCCGGGTATCCTGTCATCGGACGGGGTCTTTACCTACAGCCGCCGGGCCGCACCCTTCGGCTTCAATGGCGGCTATTGGTATGCCCGCCTGAGTGCGCGCTTCTGAGTGCCTGCATCTGATTAGAGAAGCACTGTGATGGTGTCCAGGTCATCAAGCACAAGTCCGATCAGGAACACGCTGCCGCTGGCGCCCAGGTCAATCAGCAAGCCCTCCTGACCGCTTTGGATCACTTCCGAAGCCGCCGCCTCCAGGGCTGTGATGTCGGCGAAAGGGCTGGTGATGGCCGTGAGGTCCAGCGTGTCGGTGCTCAGGTCAAAGTCTGTGACTGTGTCGGCACCGCTTGTGGCGGCAAAGGCAAAAACGTCAGCGCTCAGGCCGCCTGTGAGCAGGTCATCGCCCGCGCCGGCCCACAGTATGTCGGTGCCATCGTCGCCATTGACCGTGTCGTCGCCAGCGCCGCCGAACAGTTCATCGCCGCCAAGGCCGCCCTGCAGCAGGTCGCCGCCCGCGCCGCCGAACAAGGTGTCGTCGCCGGCCTCACCCCAAAGGGTATCGGCATAGTCGCCAGCGCCGCCAAACAGCATGTCTGCGCCTGCGCCGCCGAACAGTTGGTCCACGCCCAGCGCGCTATAGATCATGTCGGCGCCGTCATGCCCATGGATCGTGTCATCACCCGTGCCGCCGCCCAGCTCATCCGCGCCCGCTGCGCCAATCAGCAGGTCGTTGCCGGGGCCGGCCCAAATCTGGTTTGCGGCAAGGCCTGTGATGATGGCCTCGCCTTCATCATAGACGCCATTGTCTGCGATCAGGCCGTCGTCCCAGCCGCCGCCCAGAAGAATGTCATTGCCCTTGCCGCCGAACAGGATGTCGGCGCCGTCATCAAGCGCATTGCCGTTCTCGGGCAGCCAGTCCAGTACATTGCCATCATCCGCGCCGCCACCGACCAGGAAGTCATCCCCCGTGCCGCCGCCGATTATGTCTGCGCCCGCACCGCCAATGAACAGGTCATCGCCCGCGTCCCCTGGGCCTGCCCATATCTGGTCATTCCCCCCATGCGCATCGATCATGTCCCTGCCGAAGCCACCGCGCAATATGTCGCCGGCCGCCGTGCCCTGCAGGCTTTCGATAATCTGGGTGACATCCGGCTGCGGGAACACATCATCCAGCGCGCGGTTTTCCGCGACATACAGCGGGATACCCAGATCGTCCATCTGCTCTGCCAGCGCTTCGAGCACGGTCGAGAAGACGTCCTGGCGGGTACTGTTGAGATATTCGACCAGAAAGACTTCTTTGCCCGCGTTTTCCGCCAGCGTCAGCAGCGCCAGGCTATAGGCCACGCTGTCGGCGTCCTGTACGCTGAAGTCGCTCTGGTTTGTGTTCTCATAGTAGAACTGCAGGTCTTCCTTGCCGACGCCGTCGATGGCATTCAGGTAGGTGCTGTTCTCCAGCAGCTCTTCGCCGTTCTGGCCGATAACCACAAAGGTGCGGTCTGGTTCCACGTCTGCCAGATAGGCCTCGGCGTGGGCGCGGATGGCGGCGACGAAATCGGCCATTTCCTGGCGGTAGTCGACATCTGCGTTCGGCTCCAGCTCTTCCCAATATTCATAGCCGTCGATGATATCCAGATAGACGCCTTCAAAGCCGCCATCGATGATGCGTTCGACATAGTCGAAAATCACCTGCTGCCATTTGTCCATCCAGTAGCGGACCTTGAAATTGCCCACCCATTCGGGGTTTTCATTGTCAATGATGCTGTCGCGAATGGCGATAAAGTCGGCGTCGTCCCAATAGAAGCGGTAATCTTCCGCCTCACCGATGCTGAGGTAAGAGACGATCAGCTTGTCGTCATCGCCGCGCATGACCTCAAGGTCTGCTTCGGTATAGGGCGTTTCCTCGTCGGCATAGTTGGCAAATTCGATCACCACCATGTCAGCGCTGCTGTCGCCGATCTCAACAAGCCGGGCGGCGTCTGTATCACCCAGGTGATAGAGCCAGCTATCAACGTCGGAAAGCGGGTTTTCGCCCATGAAGTGAGTTCCCCAAATCTGGTATCAGTCAACAGTTGTAGGCCGCAGAGCTAGCCTCGTCGAGAGCATGACGCGAAAAAATGACAAAAATGCGAAAATGGTTATTGACCAAATAGTCAGGAATGCATATCGTGCTGGCGTTGCGTTGAGAATGCTGGCCTCAATTGAGGGCAGTGTGCTCAGAGCCATGAAAGTGAAGGGCTCGTTTGGTCGCCATTCAGTGGTGGGCGCCTCCTTTGGCGATAGAGCGAGCAGGACATGTCTTTCGGCCCGGGGCTTACGGCCGACCTTCCAACCCATCTTTCATGTGCTTATGAATGGCGGCAGCCGGTCTAACCCGGCTGCCGCCTTCACTCTTTTCTGGGCCTGTGTAAGAAGCTGATCAACCAGTCTTCAGTGCCGCGAACGTGCCTGTGTAATCAATCGCCACATCATCATCCTGCATCACATGGGCTGTCAGCTGGATACGGGCACGCCCGTGCCTGTCAAAGGTTTTGAGAAATTGCTGCCAGCGTGCGCCGTCGGGCAGGGTTGCGGTGGCCGTGAAATCCGCGGTGACGGGTCGGATATAGTCGATATTGCTGTTTGTGATGACAATCTCAGACGGGTCAGCGTCTTCGCGCAGGTTCACATGCAAGAGCGTCCAGCAGGCCAGCGTGGCAACGGCCTGCAGGCTGCCGCCGAACGCAGTGCGCTTGTGATTGATGTTGGCCTGAAGCGGCGCGGTCAGCGAAATGCTGTCGGTGCTGGCGCGGGCAACGCGCACGCCCATGGCTTCTGAAATGGGGATGTTCCGGTAAAGATAGTCTTCAAGGGCTTCTGGGCTTTTCATATCCTGCGGCTCTCTGTTTGTCATCGAGCCGCAGTTTCAGGATAACGACGGGTGATAGCAAGCTTTCAGTTTCCTCAGGGGCGTCATGAAAGCGGTCAATCATGTCCATCTGGCTGTTGGCGATCACATGGGCCGTGCCGTTCATAAGGGCGACAGTGGTGGGAATGTCGTACGTGGGATTGCCGCTGTCGAGCAAGGTGATAGCGGTCGAAGATACACTGATATCAATGGCAATCAAGCGCGGCAGGCCAATGCCGTTCTGGACCGCGATGATACTGTCGCCATGCAGGGCCAGCCCGTCCAGGCCACCGAGTGTTTGGCCTTCAGGGGCTTCCAGGCGGGCACTCGCGCCCGCTTCCGTATCAATCCGCATCAGGCCCAGCGCATCGGCAACATAAAGGCTGCCGCCCCGGTGGCAGACAATACCGTTGGGGTAATAGAGCCGCCGGTTGATCTGCAGAGGTGTGAGGGACCCGCGATTGCGGTCAAGTACCAGAACGCGCGCGCCCCGGCTGTCGGTGACATAGGCATGCGTGGCTGTCAGGCATAAGTCGTTCAGCTCTGTGGGTGTCCCGGCGGGCATGGGCCAGGACCTGACCAGCGCGCCGGTTTGCCCGTCCAGCAACAGGATTTCGGCGGCTGGGGCATCATCCTGCACGTCGTTGACGTCCGTGCGGTTACGCAACACCCACAGTTGGTTTGCGTCAGCGTCATATTTGATGCCGTAGATCGCCCGCAGCTTGTCGTGCGCGGGCAGCGGCCAGAAGGTGGCTGGCCCGGTTTCGGGAATGACGGCGACGCGGTTCTCGGTGAGGCTGCCAAGGAACAGGCGGCCTGAGGCGCCATCAGCGGCGATGCCTTCTGGGAAGAAGGATGGCGCTTGAAGCCTACGGCCCGGGGTTGCCCGGGGGGCAGGGACGACACGCGCATTCAGGCGCTTTGTAACAGCCAGTGCCTCTGTGCCCTCTGGTACTTCCGCGTCCAGGCCCAGTTGCCAGCCGCGCGCTTCAAGGGCCTGAAGCCAAGGTAAGGCGGCGTCTGGCTGCTCCCGTCGCAGCAGAAAACCGGCGGTGTGATAGATGGCGCTGCTCTCACACCCCTCTGCCAGGATTTCCTGCAGGGGAGGTGGCAGCGTATCTGTGTCTGCCCCCGGAACGCAGGCGTGTGAGACTGACGTCGCCAGCAGGGCGGTGAAGACCGTTATGGTCAGGCTTGTTTTCAGGCGCATTCCTTTTCCCTGTGCTGTCGGTAGGCGGTAAAGGCTTCCTCTGCAGATGCCAGGAAGTCGGGGTGGCCCGGTTGCCAGCCCAGTGACCGTGCAGCCGTGTTGGTGGCCACAATATCCTTTTCCAGATGATCGGCAAAGCCCCCAAGGCGTGCGCGGGCTGCCTCCAAGCTGACGCGTGTTAACGTGCCGCCCTGCAGCAGGCAAATCGCATTCAGAAGCCTTTCATGGGTAACGGGTGTGTCATCGACCGCATGGAAGATACCTGTGGCGCGTTCTTCTATGGCACTGAGGAAAAGGCGGGCGACATCGTCCACATGCACCATAGGCCAGCGGCCATTCGGTTCCCCACACCACAGGACTGTCCCGGACGCGTCCGGCGCGAAGCCGGGCCATAGATAGCCGCCACTGCCGCCATAAACAAACCCCAGCCGAATGACCACTGCCTGTCCGGCTTCCAGCAGCATGTTTTCATGGTCGTTCCACCAGTGATGGCCGTCGGCAATGGCCTGTTCCAAAAGCGCTTCGCCCGACCGATGGCTGGTATAAAGGTTGCCGGTGTAGGCCACATATTTGCCGGACCGAATGAAGGCTTCAACCGCGACACGGTCGATCATGCCCCTGTCTGCGCCGTCCTGATATTCCATTGCCTGGTGAACAATGGCGTCCACGTCCGAAAGGGCTACTTCATAGCTTGCGGGGTGTTCAAGGCTGCCCTTGTGCCACACAAGATGTGGGTGGCTGAAGGCCTGTGGCCTGCGGGTCAGGGCGGTCACCTGGTGGCCTGCTGCCAGAAAAGCCTGAAGGCAGCGGTTTCCAACATAGCCCGATGCGCCCGTCATGAAAATCTTCATTCTATCCTCGCTTCTGTGTTGCTGTGAGGAAGATAGGGCCTGCACTTTCATTTTTAAAATTAATATATTATGTTTCAATCATGCATAATTTTAATACAATGGACCTGAACCTGCTAAGGCACTTTGCCTGCCTGTATGAAAGGCGCAGTGTGACGGCGGCAGCGCACCAGGTGGGGCTGACACAGTCCGCCATGAGCCATGTACTCAAGCGGCTTCGGGATGCCTTCGGAGACCCGCTTTTTGTGCGCGACGGCAAGGCACTGGTGCCAACCAAGCGCGCGGATCAGCTCTATGCCCCCGTGATGGAAGCTTTGGACGGCCTGATGGAGGCCGTTCAGGATGCCGCCGGTTTTGACCCGCAAAGCACAGACCGGCAATTCACGCTGGCGATGGCCGATTATGTCGAGCTCTTGTGCCTGCCGCAGTTGATGCGGCGGCTGCCTGTGGATGCCCCAAAGGCGGCCTTGCGCGCATTTGATCCCGGTAACCAGGATTTGCCCACCACACTTCAACGGGCCGATCTTGCCATCGCCCGGTATACCAAGGCCCCGCCCAACTATCACCGACAAACCCTGTGGCGGGAAGAGTTTGTCACTGTCTGCAGCCGGTCTCACCCGCGGTTGCAGCGGGCAGACCTGACACTTGATGCCTTCCTGGCAGAAGGCCATATGATGGTCTCAACCGACGGGCAGGGGCTTGGCATGGTGGACCAGCATTTGGCGGCAATCGGGCATCGCCGTACCATGGTGCTCAAGACCGGCTTCTTCTATTCGCCGCTTCGGGTTGCGGCGGCAGGTGACCTGTTGGCCACTGTGCCGAAAAGGCTGGCAGAAGCATTGCAGCATGAACTTGACCTGAGGCTGTTTGAGCCGCCCCTAGATCTGCCGGGATTTGACGTTTCCATGGTGTGGGCGCCTCACCAGCATCGTGACCCCGGCCATGCCTGGTTCCGGCGCTGGCTGAAAAAGGCCGTGGCTTTCTAAAGCACGCTTTCGCTGAGGCAGCGGCGGATTTCCGCGAGGAATGCCTGCCTGTCGATGGGCTTGCCTACATAGCCCTGCATGCCGCCTGCTTTCAGGTCGTCCACCACCCCAACAACAGCGTGGGCCGTGAAGGCAATGGCTGGGATACCCCTTGCCCATCCGCCTAGGGCGCGGATGTCGCGCAGGGTTTCCATGCCGTCCTTGCCAGGCATGTTGATGTCCATCAGGAAAACATCGGGGGGCGAGTCCCCTTCCTTCTGCAGCGCAGCGATATGGGCGATCATGTCTTCGCCGCTTGGCAGGACGGTAGCGTCAAAGCCTTCGCTTTCGCATAGTTTTTTCAACACAGCGCGATTGACCGGATTGTCATCCACCGCCACAAGCTTCACCCCTTTCAGGTCGCGGTCCGGGCCAGTCTGCTTGTCTGCGGTTGCCCCTTTCGGCACGTCGGCGGCATGCAGCCTGAGGGTGACGATGAAGGTCGCGCCCTGACCAGGGGTGCTTTCAACGGCAATCCAGCCATTCATCAGCTGTACCAGTTCGCGGGTGATGGCGAGCCCCAGGCCCGTGGATTTGCCTGTTGTGCGGTTTTCCTTCACGGTTTCGAACCGATCGAACAGGCGGGCCTGGGCCTCGCGCGGGATGCCCTTGCCGGTATCGCGGATATGAAGTGTGACAGAATGCTGCCCGCCCTCCACCGGTCGACTACTGGCAGTCACGGTGACCGAGCCATCATCTGTAAACTTGATCGCGTTGCCAATGAGGTTGATCAGGATTTGCCTGAGCGCCTTCTGGTCAATCTGAACCCACAGATCCTCCGGCGTATTGTCTTCAAGCGTTAATTCCAGGTCTTTCTGGGCCGCCAGCGGCGCGAGGCTGAGGATAGTGCGGTTGAGAAGGGAGCCGAGGCTTGTGGGCTCAGGTTTCAGCACGGTCTTGCCGGCTTCGATGCGCGACAGATCAAGGATATCGTTCACCAGCTCCAGCATCATGTCGGCGGATTGGCGCGCCATGGTGACATAGGGCTTCGAGGAATCGGGCAGGTCTTCGCCGGACAGGATGTCCAGCATGCCGACAATCCCGGTCAGTGGGGTGCGGATTTCGTGGCTCATGTTGGCCAGGAAATCAGACTTGGCGGCATTGGCCTTCTCGGCCTGCGTTTTGGCGGCTTCCAGATCGTGGGTGCGCTCTTCAACGCGTTGTTCCAGCGTTGTAAAGGCTTCCGACAGGCGCCGCGCCATGCTGGCCGAAGACCGCGCCAGTTGGTCCAGTTCATTCAGTCCGGCTTTGTTTTTCCCAATTTCGGGCGGCATGGACGTAAACTTGCCACGTGCCAGACTCTGGTTGTGGCGTACCAGCGCCCGAAGTGGTTTGACGATGTCGGACCGGATGGCGAACAGAAGGCTTGCGAGGGCAAGCAAGAGCCCGGCGAACCCCACATACAGCAGGACCCCAGCGCTGTCGCGGGCATCGGCCAGGATCAGGTCTTGCGGGTAGACAGTAACAAAATACCAGTCAGGCCCTTTGATGCGGCCGACCGCGACATAACAGTCTGTTGGCTTGATAGTGGTAACGAATACGTCGGCCTCTGCATGGCCCTGAATGGCGTCATAGATTTCCTTGAGGTCGGGATTATCCGATGTGGTGATATCAAGCAGCCTGTCGTTTGTCTGGCCCTGTTTGGTCAGCGTCGGGTGTGCGATCAGCTTACCGTCTGCTGTGATGATCATGTTGGTGGCGCCTTCGGGCACATCCGCTATGGCATTCTCCAGCAGGTTATCCAGCAGGATGCTGCTGCCCCAGGCGCCAATATGCTTGCCGTTCGCATAGACAGGGGTGTGGCACCCTGTGGTCCAGGTGGCGCCTGTCTGGTCATAGATGATGGGCCGCAGGCTGGTGCAGCGCATCTCGCCGTCCGGATTGTTCGCGGGCAAGGTGATCTGCACCAGCTCCTGACTCGAGAAATCAAAAGAGGCCGGCGCTTCCTTTCGGTAGAACATCAGCCTGTCGGGGCGTGTGGGCGCGTGGATCAGCAGGCTGTTGTCGGGGGTGAAGAAATAAAGGCTCGGCAGGTCCTGGAACTGGGCCTGCCCCACCCGGTAGGCGGTCAGGAACGCAGACAGGAGCATGCGCTTATCTTTAGCGGTCAGGGCCTCGCCGGCTTTGATGAAGGCGCCCATGCCGCTGATCCGCCCGGCAACACCAAGCGGTGCACCGTCAAAAAGGGCGTCAACTGATCGCCGGGTGCCGTCGTCTTGCAGTGGGAAATAGCGGTCGAACGCGGTGCTGACTGCGGCGTCATCCTGGCCATCGGCTGGGTCTGCGTTGAGCGCTTGCAGCAAAGCTGTTGTCGCCTGGGTATGGGCCTTGCTGATGGTCTCGAAAATCTGGCTTTCCCGCGCGGCGCGTTCCTTGATGAACACCTCAAGTTCATTCAGCTTGTTGCGCTCAAGCGCCTTGTTGATGATCAGGAAACCGCTGATGGTGACAAAGCCGATGATAACAGCAATGCGCCAGCCCAGTCCCAGAAGGGCCGAATATGCGAGTGATCTTTTAAACCGTCTGAATCTGTTCACGGCACCGAACTGCATTGTCGCCCCCCTCAGCGCCCCCTGAGTTTGCAGCTTATGGGTTAACAAACCAACAAAAAATTGACCTCACGCGCGTGATCTTTCAAGCTGCGGGCCTATTGCAGGGGAGGGATTGCATATGGCTGAAAACACGCCCATCGGCGAAAGGGAGAACCGGCAGGCTTACTGGCGCGCCAATTTAAGGCTGCTGGCGGTTCTGCTGACCATCTGGTTCGTTGTGTCCTTCGGGTTCGGTATTTTGCTGGAAGATTGGCTCAACCAGTTTCACTTGTTCGGATTCAAGCTTGGATTCTGGTTTGCCCAGCAGGGATCCATTTTCACTTTTGTTGTCCTGATTTTCGTCTATGCCTTCCGCATGCGGACGCTGGACCGACAGTTCGGCGTGGGGGACTAGGGCCATGGACGCACAAAACTTGACTTACCTGTTCGTTGGCGTCTCATTCGCGCTTTATATCGGCATCGCCATCTGGTCGCGGGTAGCCAATACCAGTGAATTTTATGTGGCCGGCACGGGTGTGCACCCTGTGCTGAACGGCATGGCCACAGCCGCCGACTGGATGAGCGCGGCCTCGTTCATTTCCATGGCCGGGCTGATTGCCTTCCTCGGCTATGACGGCAGCGTCTACCTGATGGGCTGGACCGGCGGCTATGTACTGCTGGCACTTCTGCTGGCGCCGTATCTTCGGAAATACGGCAAGTTCACCGTGCCCGAATTTATCGGTGACCGCTATTATTCCGACGCCGCGCGGCTGGTGGCGGTGCTGTGCCTGATTTTCATCAGCTTCACCTATGTCGCGGGCCAGATGCGCGGTGTGGGCATTGTGTTCTCGCGCTTCCTCGAGGTGGAAGTGGACCTGGGCGTGATCATCGGCATGGCCATCGTATTCATGTATGCGGTGCTGGGCGGCATGAAGGGCATCACCTATACGCAGGTGGCGCAATATTGCGTGATGATTTTTGCTTATACGGTACCGGCTATCTTCATTTCCCTGCTGATCACCGGCAACCCGGTGCCGCAGTTGGGGCTGGGGGCAGAGGTGGCTGACGGCTCTGGCCTGACGGTCCTCGAGAAGCTGGATGGCGCGCTCATCGAGCTTGGCTTTACCGCCTATACCGACGGCACCAAATCCACCATTGATGTGTTCGCCATCACGGCGGCGCTGATGGTGGGTACAGCGGGCCTGCCGCACGTGCTGGTGCGCTTCTTCACCGTGCCGAAGGCATCTGACGCCCGCATTTCCGCCGGGTGGGCGCTGGTGTTTATCGCCATTCTCTATACCACGGCGCCAGCGGTGGGCGCATTTGCGCGGCTGAACTTCATTTCAGAGGTCAACGAGACGGAATACACAGAGACGCCGCAGTGGTTCAAAAACTGGGAAGACCTGGGCCTGATTGCCTGGCAGGACAAGAACGGTGACGGCGCGGTGCAGTACCGCCCCGGGGCCCCGTTCGACGGCAAACCGGCGTTCGATGGTGACAAGCGTGGCGAGCACGGCGAACGCCTGCTGGTGAACCCTACCACCGACACCGCCAATGAGGTGTATGTGGACCGGGATATCATGGTGCTGGCGAACCCTGAAATTGCCAAACTGCCGGGCTGGGTGATCGCACTTGTGGCTGCGGGCGGTCTCGCGGCGGCGCTTTCGACCGCAGCCGGGCTCTTGCTCGTCATCTCCACAGCCGTCAGTCATGACCTTCTGAAGAAAACTTTGATGAAACATATTTCCGACCAGCAGGAACTTCGGGCGGCACGCATTGCTGCGGCGGTAGCCATCGGTGTCGCTGGGCTCTTGGGAATTTACCCCGTGGCCTTTGTGGCGCAAGTGGTGGCCTTTGCCTTCGGCCTTGCCGCGGCCAGCCTGTTCCCGGCCATCCTGATGGGAATTTTCTCCAAGAAAATGAACAAGGAAGGCGCGATGGCAGGGATGCTGACAGGCCTTGTCTTTACCTTCGGCTATATCGTCTATTTCAAGTTCATTTCGCCAGAGTTGAACACGGCAGAGCATTGGCTGTTTGGTATATCGCCAGAGGGCATTGGCATGGTGGGCATGATGCTCAATTTCGCCGTCGCCTTTACGGTGGACCAGTTCACACCGGCACCGCCTGAAGATATCCAGCATCTGGTGGAAGATATCCGCGTGCCCATTGGGGCTGCGGGCGCCCAGGACCATTAGCAGGTCGTGCAGAAACGAGAAAAGGCGGGGATGTCCCCGCCTTTTTTTGTGCGTTCCTGCAGGTGTCTTGTCCCTCAGGCCGCCATGGTTACCGTGTGGCTGCCGGCCCGGGTAACCAGCGTCGGGCCCTTGGTCACGCTATAGTCGTGGCTCAATACCGTTGACACATAATGCCAGGTTGAAGACATACTCTCGGGTGTGATGTCCAGCTCGAGCCAGCCGCGGTCCTTGCTGTTGAAGTAGGTCAGCTCGGGGCTGGCCTTCATGGTTTCCTCGCGCACGCGCTCCGGGTCTGCCGGGATATAGGCTTCCATGCCGGGGGAACTGACGCTTGGCGTCGCGAACTCGACCGCGATATTGTCGCCGTCTTTATCCGTTAACTCGAAGCACCAGGCATTGTGGGTGTCGCCAGAGAGAAACACAGCATTGTTGGCATTGTCCCTGATGGATGCATAAACCCGGTCGCGGCAGGCGGGATAACCGTCCCAGAAATCCAGATTGAGCGGCATGCCCATGGACCCTAACATGCGGATGGCATCGAAGCGTTCGCGGCTGATGAATTTCGAATTATCGAAATCAATATCCTCATCCGTCAGCATCGGGATACCGACACGGCCGATCAACAGTTGCTGGCCCAAAATCTGCCACGGCACGCCTGCGGCGCTGGAACGCTGGAATTCTTCCACCAGCCAGGTTTCCTGCTCCGTGCCCAGGATGGTGCGGTCTTCCGCGCCCAGAATATCATGGCGGAATTTTTCCACGTCAGGCAGGTAACTGAATCCCTTGGGCAGGTTTTTCGGGTCTACTGCTTTTACTTCAGCATAGTCGGTCATGGGCACCGGCTTCTCGCCGCGCATGTCGAACGGCACCGGGATGTGTTTAACTGCAGCTTCCGGCAGCGCCTTCAGGGCTTGTGCGTCCAATACTGCCTTGGGGTTGTCCTCATCAGAAAAATCGAATGGGATGGTAGTCATCGGCAGGTCGGCGGCATAATCCAGCTGCTTGTCGCGACCGCACAGGCGGGTATCCAACATGATCAGGCTCGCGAGCCCGCCAATGTCGAACGTGCGGTTGATCTTGTCCAGCCCATGGCCGTTTTCGCGGATCGGCAGCCATTCATGATACGCCTGCACGGCGGCTGCCTTGCGGTCCTCGAACGAGCCTTCGCCTTCATTATGGTTTTCCGCGCCGCCTTTCCAGGTGTTGTTGGCGATCTCATGGTCGTCCCACACGCAGATGAAAGGATGGGCGGCGTGGGCCGCCTGCAGGTCGGGGTCAGCGCGGTAGAGCGCATACCGTGTGCGGTAATCGTCAATGGCGACCAGTTCGTGCTTGGGCCTCACCGTCCGCCCGTGTGCAACCGCCGCGTCGTTGGAATAAACGCCATCGGCATATTCATAGATATAGTCGCCCAGGTGCAGGATCATATCCACGTCGCGCCCGGCCAGCTCCTTGTAGACATTGAAGAAACCCTGCGGGTAATTAGAGCAGGAGATCACGGCCATGCGGGCGTGCAGCGCGCCGTGGCCGGGCAGGGTGCGCGTGCGGCCAGTGGGGCTGGTGTTTCCTTCTGCCAGGAAGCGGTAAAAATAGCGCGTATCGGCTTTCAGGCCCTGGGCATCAACCTTGACCGTGAAGTCTTTCTTCGGGCCGGTGCGGGTCTGTCCCTGGCTGACGATATTGGTGAAGCCGGCGTCTGTAGCGACCTGATAATCCACAGCAATATTGCTGGCGATGCCCGCCTTGGGTACTACCCGCGTCCACAGGATTACCCGGTCTTCAAGCGGGTCGCCGCTGGCAACGCCATGCGTGAAACCCATTTCGGCTTGCGCGCTGGCCACGGTTCCCCGTGCTGCCGCCAGGCCGATCCCTGCGCCAATGCCGCCCAGAAAATGGCGTCTGTTGACCGCTGCTTTTTTAAGAAATGTCATAAATAATCTCCCCTCCCCACTGAAATTGGGGCTTTCATCCTGAGAAATACAACCGCCTCCCGCGGTATCAAGTTCCCGGATCGTTGTTTTAGCAATACATTTGTGGTGCTATTTTGACAATATTGTTAATGACGCCCAAGTGCCTGAAATAAGAGAAAAATACTCATGCTTCATGAGGGTTTTTAATTGTCGCATTCCAGCTGATTTTATTTTACGGTTTCCTAACGTATCTGTGCGATATAGGGGGCGGATAAGGAATTCCATGGCTTAGGTCACGGAAATTAAAGACTTTTTTATGAGCAAAGTACCGGGAAGATTTCTGGGATATGCCTTTTGTGTGGGCGATGTGTTGCTTGAGCTGGATCTTGAGTTCAACATCCAAAACGCCGATGGGGCCATCAAGAACACGCTGGGCGCTGCGGTGGGCGGCGGCAAGACCAATTTCCTCAACCTGCTGACAGACAAGGGCCGCGGCATTATCGAAAGTGCGGCCAAGATGCTGACGGGTGCCAACCGGTTAGGGCCCTTCACAGTTTCCATCGGCAAGGAAGACGGCAAGAAGGAAGACTTCGCCGTTTTCATCGCCAAGCTGCCAACTGCAAATGACAGAATTTATGCTGTTCTTTCAAAGCCCTATAGGGTTGGTGTCAGCAAAAGCAAGCAAGCGCCGGTTAAGGTAGAAGACAAGAAGCAGCAGTTTTTTGAGCGCCTCGAAGGGCTGTTTGAAGGCAACCCGGACGCTGCGGAAAACATGCTGGTGACGGTGCTGGAAGCCAGCAGCGGGCAGGGCATCGACCCGGACAAACAGAAAGTGATCGAGGAGTATCTGAAGTCATTCTCTGTTGGCGGATCACACGCCACCATGCTGGCGGATGATAAATTCGCTGTCGTCCACGACAAAACCAACGAGAAAGCGCAGAAGGTTGATTTCGCGGCGCAGCTGAAGAAGGCCACCGGGGTTGAACTGACGTCGGCCACCATTGATGCTGCAGAATCTAACCTGAGCGAGGAAGACAACCTGAAAGCACTTGTGTTCAGCCTGCAAAGTTTCGCGCGCGACACTAGCGGCGGTGCGGTGGCAGACATCAAAAAGAATTGCTCGACCCTGATCGGGGAGACCACTGAGCGGGTGAAGGCCTTCCGCAAGGTGCTTGAAGACGGGGCTTTCTCGCTGGTGTTCCAGCCGATCGTGCATTTGAAGAAAAACACAATCCATCATTTCGAGGCCCTGACCCGGTTCGAACTGCCGCCGATGATCAAGAGCCAGTGGGAGATGATCCGTTTCGCGGAAGACGTCGGGCTGATTGACGAATTTGATTATGCTGTGGTGACGCGCGCCATCCGCAAGATCAGGGAGCTTCTGAAAAAAGGCGGCGCACCCGGCATTGCCGTGAACCTGTCTGGCCGGTCGCTTTCCAGTTCCGAATTCATGCTGGAGCTGGTTTCGCTTCTGCGCGGCAACAAGGACCTGAAGCAATATCTGTCGCTCGAGATTACCGAGTCCGCCAAGATCCACGACCTGGACGCGCTTGGTGCTTGCGTTCGGGAAATGCGGGATATTGGTTTCAAGGTCTATCTGGACGATTTTGGGGCGGGTGCGGCCGGCTTCCAGTATCTGAAGAAGCTCAGGGTTGATGCGCTGAAGATCGACGGAGACTATATCCGCGATGCCATCCATAACAAGGAAGACCGGGCCTATCTGCGGTCCATGGTCATGCTGTGTCGCGACCTGGGGATTGTAACGGTGGGTGAATGGGTGGAAACAGAAGAACACGCCAAGCTGTTGCGAGAGATGGGCGTGGATTATGGCCAGGGCTATTTCTTCGGAAAACCCAGCCCCAATTTCCTGACCGAACCCATGAAGGCGGGCTAGCCCTTACCGTTTGGGAGGCTCCAGGATCGCTTTGTTCGCGTGGATCACCAGCTTGGTGATTTGCCTTGGGGTCAGTTCCATTTCCCGGATGCACCAGCGCTTGAGGGTCAGGATCGCCACATCATAGGCAATTTCCTGCCTGACAACACGGGCTTCTTCCGGCAGGTCTGCCAGCAGTTCATCATAGTATTCGTAGGCCCGGCCGAGGCCGATCAGCTCAAAATCCTTGATCGCCTGCCTCAGGTCCCAATCAGGCTGGGTAATGGCCTGGCACAGGAACAGGATATAGTGTTTGCCGCCGATTTCCTCTTCTGCCAGTTCCGCCAAAGGCAGGATCAGAACTTCCAGTACCTCATCAAGCGTCGGGTTGCCGGTCCAGTCCTTCATCAGGTTCAGACGCTTTTCGTCGATCTGGCGCGTGCGCTCGCTGATGGTGGCGCGCATCAGGCCTTCCTTGGAGCCAAAATGATACTGAAGCGCAGACTGGTTGCGTTGTCCGGCTTCTTGCAGTATCTCTCTTGTCGAAACGGACGCGAGGCCCTTTTCGGCGATCAGCCGCTCAGCCGCGCTGATGAGCGCAGCCCTCGTGGCATCGGCACGTTTTGCTTTACCGTCTTGTTGCCGGTTCACCCTGGTCTCCCGCAATTGCTTGTTCCCCATCATTTTGATTAATGAAAACCATTAATGCGTGCAAGCGAATTATTTGAACGCTTGTTGGAAAAATATGCCACTTGATTGGTGCGCACGATCCTCAGCGGACCACCAGCGGGATGGCTTTCGTGTCCAGGTCGAAAGACCCGAAGAAGGCCAGAACATCAAGCTTGCTGCCGTCCAACTGGATATCGCCGTCCATCAGGCCGCCCGCGAAGCCTACTTCGCCCCGGATCATCCGGTCATAGGTGGTGCGGTCCAGCGTCAGCGTGGCGTTGGGTTCGCCCTTCAGGCCTTCATGCACGACCAGAATCTGGTTCCGAAGCTCCAGCGTGAAGGCTTCATCCCGGTCCGGGAACACAAAGCTGACGGTCAGCGCCTTGCCTGCGGCTTCTTCGGGCACCAACTTGTAGCGCATCAGGCTCAGCAGCCGATCGCTTGGGATGGCGGAGGCATTGAAGCGTTTCCTGAGGTTCTCCTGGATCGCCACACTATCGATGTCACCATCCAATTCCTTCGCGCCGGTCAGATAGAAGCCGCGCCAATTGGTGTTCAGGGTTTTGTAGCCGATCTGTCGGAAGGCACGGGCCTTCAGCGCCCTTGCCGCCGTGTCGTCGTGATCAATGCGCACCAGATGGGTCAGCAACTCAGACGCCCACTGCGGGTCGCCCTCCGCCATAGCTTTTTCGGCTTCCGCATAGACCCGGTCGCGCCCGCCCATCAGGGCCACGGTGCGGCGTGCGCGCTCTGTTCGCGGCGTCGGGTCAAGGGTTGCGGCGTCGCCATCAAACCAGCTGATATAGCCGGTGAAATAGTTGCGCACACTGTGTTTGACGGTGCCGTAGACCTCCCGCGTCCAGGGGGTGATGGTCAGATGCTCGGGCAGGCGGGGCAGGGCTTCGGCCAGTTCCTCCTGGGTATAGCCCTGGTTGATCAGCCGAACAGCCTGGTCGTGGGTCCACTGGATGGCGTCCCGGTAGGTGCGGAAGATATGCTCGACCTCGTCGCGGCCCTCAACAATCGGACCGTGGCTTGGCACCATTACCTTGGGCTTGTAGGCACGCATATGGTCGATGGCATCGATCCAGGCATTGGCATCGCGTGGCTTGGTGCCGCGAAGGCTGTGCAGGTTCGGGAAGGTGGGGCCCTGAATTTCGTCGCCAGATAGGATCATCTCATAGTCCGGCAAATAGATGCCGATGTGGCTGGCGGCTTCGCCGCCCGTCTGGAACAGTTCCATGCGGATGCCGTCGATGGTCATCTCACGCGTGCCGTCCACAAAAGTGTTGGGTTCCACATAACCCATGGTGCCGGGTTTGATGCGGCCACCAAGGCCGACGTGATAGTTCCGGCCGTCGGTATCGTCATCCAGAAGCGTGCCGTACATATAAAGCGCGCGCATGCCCATGATCTGGATGGTGACGGCATTTTCGTCCTGCATTTCACGCACGAAGTTCGCCGCCGCAATCACGGGCACCTTGCCTGCGCGGGCATCCGCCGGGTCCACGAAGGCGGCCGCCCCGCCCACATGGTCATTGTGGTGATGGGTGTAGATCACGGCCTTGACCGGCTTCCTGGTGCGCTCGCGGATCATCTCAAGCGTCTTTTGGCCGTCTTCGAGCTTCAATGTGGTGTCGACGATGATCAGGCCGGTGCCGCCCTCGATCACTACCGTGTTCGGGATGCCGTTATTGACGTTTGTGTAGAGCCAGACCGGGGCATCTGATGCCTTCTGCACACCTTCTTTGAACATTTTGCCAAATTCGATCAGATAGTCGGGCGCGCTATAGTCGTCTGTGTAGGTGGGTTTGGATTCTGTCTCGTCGCAGCCTGTCAGTATGGCGGCAGACAGGAGCAGTCCAGTCAGCTGTTTTTTCATTTCAAGCGCCCCTCCCAAAGCAAGACTCGAAGTGTTTGACTATATAATGAAGATCATTAATATTCTTGGCAAGCGGCTTGTTCGAAATGCTGTAGGGAGCAGCAGGCAACGCCAGTAAAGGGGAGCAATTTATGTCAATCAGGGCCTGGCTTGTACGCCGGAAAATCAGGGCTGTATTCCGGCCGAAAGAGTTGGAGGCCGCGCCGCAGCAAGCGCGTCTCAAGCATTTTGAAGTGGCGCTGAAGGCCATGGAAAGCAAAATGCCGGGTGCGCCATCGGATGCGACAGTGGAAGCCGTGGATACAGGCACTGTGCGCGGTGAGTGGATCAGCGTGCCGGGTGCACGGGGCGACCGTATCCTGATGTTCAGCCACGGTGGCGGCTATGTCTGGGGTGGGCCAAAGCACTATCGTGACCTGGGCGCACGGCTGTCCAGGGCCATGAAGGCACGGGTGTTCCTGCTGGATTACCGCCTGGCGCCGGCGCATCGCTGCCCGTCAGCTATTGAGGATGCGCTGGCGGCCTATGACTATATCCAGGCTGAAAACCTGGGTGTGCCCATTACCATGGCGGGCGACAGCGCTGGTGGCGGACTGACGCTGGCGACCGCCCATGCCATCCGGGATAGCGAACGCACCATGCCTGTGGCGCTGGCGCTGATTTCCCCCTGGCTGGACGTCACCGGATCTGGCGAGAGTGTGCGCACCAACCGGGACAAGGAAGTCATGCTGGACGCGGACGGCATTCAGATCGCGGGTCAGGTCTATAGCGGGGAACTTTCGCCCGATGACCCGCGGCCGTCGCCGCTGTTTGGGGATCAGGCTGGTTTGCCGCCCACGCTGGTGCAGGTGGGCTCAGAGGAAATCCTGCTCTCTGACAGCACAAGGTTTCATAAGAAGGCCCAGGATGCTGGCTGTAGTGTGCATCTGGACGTCTGGCCGAAGATGCATCATGTTTGGCACATGCAGGCGGGTCTGGTGCCAGAGGGCAAGCGCGCCATCGCCGAGATGGCGGCCTTCTTTGAGCATCATTGGGGGAACTGATCATGGCAAAACTTGAAACCGTCTTCATCACCGGTGCTGCGTCTGGTATCGGGCTTGCCCTTGCTCAGGCACTTGCTGCGCGCGGGGCCACGCTTTATCTGACGGATGTGAATGGGCCGGGGCTTGAGGATGCGGTGGCTGAGCTAACAGCCAGGCAAGTGAATGTCCATTCATGTGTGCTTGACGTGTCCGACCGGGCCAAGTTTGAAGCGGCTGTTGCCGACGCCGAGGCCAAGATGGGTGGTATCGACATCCTCTTCAATAATGCAGGCGTGTCGCTTTCCGACACGGTCGATAAAATGACCTACACAGACCTTGAGTGGGTGATGAACATCAATTTCTATGGTGTGGTTTATGGCACGAAGGCGGCCCTTAAAGGCATGCTGAAGCGCGGGCACGGCCATATCGTCAATATCTCAAGTCTGTTCGGAATTATTGGCATACCCAGCCAGTCGGCCTATTGTGCCGCAAAGCACGCCGTGAAGGGCTTCAATGAAAGCCTGTTCTATGAGCTGCAGGGCACCGGGGTGCTGGTGCATTCCGTGCATCCTGGCGGGGTGGATACCAACATCGTGCGCCACGGCAAGCACCTGCATAATATTGACGGTGATATCGCTGAGGGCGAAACGCAGGAACGTTTTCAGGCACTGGCCATCACCACGCCAGACCAGGCGGCGGCCATCATCCTAGACGGTGTCGAAAAGGGCGACTACCGCATTCTTGTGGGCAAGGACGCCCGCTGGGCCGACCGGCTGTCGCGCTGGATGCCGAACCGGTGGCGCCGCATGTTCATGAAGAAGATGACAGAACGCGCTGGCAAGAGCCCATTTTAATCTACCCCTATAGGGTTGTTTGACTTCGCCGCGTGCCCATCTATCCTTCAGATCAAATCAAAGCATTGATGAGGGAGACGCAACATGCGGCAGCTTTACAAACATTATATTGGTGGTGAGTGGGTCGACCCCGCTGAATTTGCGACACGGGACCTCATCAATCCGGCAACAGCCAAGAAGTCAGGCGAGATGGTGTTGGGCACCGCAGCCGACGTAGACAAGGCCGTGGCTGCGGCGCGTGAGGCGTTTGAGAGTTTCGCATTCACCAGCCGGGAGGAACGGCTGGAACTTCTGAACGCCATCATTGCGGAATACAAGAAACGCATGGCCGAAATGGCTGAGGTGATCACGCTGGAGATGGGCGCGCCCAAGACGCTGGCGGAACGCGCGCACGCGCCCTCAGGCCTTGGGCATCTGATGACCGCCGCCAAGGTGCTGGAAAATTACGAATTTCATGAAGACCGGGGCCCAACCCGCATTGCCAAGGAGCCGATTGGGGTTGTGGGCATGATCACGCCGTGGAACTGGCCGATCAACCAGATTACCTGCAAGGTGGCGCCAGCCATCGCAACGGGCTGCACCATGGTGCTGAAACCCAGCGAAGTGACACCCTATAGCGCCCAGCTGTTCACGGAAATCATGGAAGCCGCAGGCGTGCCCAAGGGTGTCTATAACCTTGTGTACGGCGAAGGCCCAAGCGTGGGCGAGGCCATGTCCGCCCATCCGGGTATCGATATGATGTCCGTGACCGGCTCTACCCGTATGGGGTCAGCCGTGCAGGCAGCCTCAGCACCCACCATCAAGCGCGTGACGCAGGAGTTGGGCGGCAAGTCAGCCAACATCATTCTGGACGATGCCAATCTGGAAGAGGTGGTGGCCCGCGAAACGCTGGCGGCCATGCGCAACACGGGCCAGACCTGTACGCTCCTGAGCCGCATGCTGGTGCCGGCGGACCGCATGGACGAAGCGGCGTCGATTGCCCACCAGGCGGCCTCAAGCGTGGTCACTGGTGATCCCACCAAGGAGGAGACCACCATGGGCCCTATCGCCCACGGCCAGCAGTTTGAAAAAGTCGGCGCCATGATGCAGGAAGCCGTAGACGAGGGCGCACGCCTTGTCGTGGGTGGCCCGGGCCGTCCAGACGGTTGCCCCGAAGGCTTCTTCGTCAAACCAACCGTGTTTGCGGATGTCAAACCTGAGATGACCATCGCGCGCGAGGAAGTATTTGGCCCCGTGCTGGCGATCATGGGCTATGAAACAGAAGATGACGCGGTGCGCATTGCCAACGACAGCATCTACGGCCTGTCGGGCGCGGTGCAGTCCGCCGACCCGGAACGTGCCCGCCGCGTGGCTGCGAAAATGCGCACGGGCATGGTCTATATCAACGGTGCGCCGGGGGATATCTCTGCCCCCTTTGGTGGCTACAAGCAGTCAGGCAATGGCCGCGAGTGGGGCGATCATGCCTTCGCCGATTTCCTGGAGACCAAATCCATCCTGGGCTACAACGCGTAATAGCAACTAGCAGCCTGAGGGTGATGAAGGGGCGCATCTGTGCCCCTTTTTGGTGTCTAACGGTTGCCATGGCGCGATAATCAGGCCAAGTTTAGGGGTAGACGGTCATGCGGCAAGGGAAGCGCGTGGCGGTATGTGGCGGGGGCCTGCTACAACAAAGGCGGTCATGAGACATTTTGTCAGTCATTTTCTGTTCCGGCATTTATTGTTCCGGGGCCTGCTACTCACCTTTATGGTGGCAGTTGCAGCGCGCGGTGACGGGGACCAGCAGAAAGCGCCCATCATGCTGATTGGCGCCCATCTTGAAGGGCGGTTGGATGATGACCCTCAAAGTGGCTACAACCGGTTGATCAGGCGGATCATGCCGATCGACCAATCCCTGGCGGTTTACCAGCGTTATCCGTTGGTGCGGGCGCTTAGGAAATTCGAACAGACGCAGCGGTCCTGTCTTTTTCCAGCGTCGATCAGCGCCTCGGTCGCGCTGACGTCCCTAAAACCAGATGAGCTGTTTGAAAGCGCAATGGTGGATTTCGTCAGTTCTCATATTCTGACGAGAAAAGGGCAGCCCATGATCAACAGCAAAGAGGATGTTTTCGGGCGGACGATCGCTGTCCAGCGCGGTGTGGAATATACAGCCCTGATGGCTGACAGCGACCGCTTCGCCGTCATCCGAACCCCTGATGACAAAACCGCCCTGCGCATGCTGGAAGCCGGGCGGGTGGACGGCATGTATGGTTGGTTTCCGGACGCGTTCATCATTGCTGAGAATACTGGAATCCAGTTACCGGATTTTAACCCAGATTATATATTGTTCGAAACGACAACCCATGTGGTGTGCAAGGCTGGGACCGGCGCCGAACCTTTTGTCGACCACGTCAATATGCGTATCCGGGCGCTGCGCGAGAGCGGGGAGCTGCAAAGGGTTTTAGGGCCGTTTGCCCGTTTAGAAAATAAATAGGGGTAATCATGAAACGAATAAACAGCCTGGCCTTGGGGGTCGCTGTTTCGAGTTCTGCTCTAGTTTCTCTATCCAATCCCGTGGCTGCCGAGACAGCCGTGAATGCGCCAGAAGAAATCACCATCACCGCCCGAAAGCGCAGCGAAAGCCTGAGCGATGTCCCTGCCGCGGTGACCGCACTGGACCGCCAAGCGCTTGACGAACTTGGTGTGGCAGACCTTTCCGACATCAGTGCTTTTGCGCCCAACCTGACCATCGTGGCCGGCAGTGCCCAGTCCAATGCGGCATCCATCTTCATCCGGGGAATTGGCCAGCGTGACAGCCTGCAGACTTTCGAGCAGGGCGTGGGCATGTATGTCGACGGCGTCTATCTTTCCCGCATGCAGGGGTCGATGATGCGTCTGTTTGATGTGGAACGCGTGGAGGTGCTGCGCGGGCCGCAAGGGGCGCTATACGGCAAGAATACCATCGGTGGTGCGGTTAATATTATTACCCGCGATCCCTTTGACGGCGGCGGCAATGCCGAAATTGAATATGGCGCTTATGACCAGAAGACAGCGGCGCTTTATGCTGCTTTCCCGCTGGCGGGCGACACGGCGGCGCTGAGCCTGGCTGCACGCTATTCGAACCGGGACGGCTTTTATAAAGATGCCTTCACCGGCACGGACTATTATGACGATAATGTCTTTTCCGGCAGGCTGAAACTGGCGCTTAAGCCCAGCGACGACGTGCGTCTGACCCTGGCGGCGGACCTCATGGACATTGATGTGGGTCAGTATCTGGGCCGCGCCGAAGACCACCTGTATGTAATCGATCTGGCGCTTGGCCCGACGGTGGTGCGCGAGGCACCCGGGCCGTTTGACGGCGAAACACTGGCGAGCTCCATCGATGCAGAAAATGGCCAGACCAACACGCACTGGGGCCTGTCGCTGACCGCCGAATGGGATCTGTCTGACGTCTATAGCCTGAAGTCCATCACATCCTACCGGCATATGAACCCGGTGCAGTGGCTGGATGCGGATGGCAGCGAGTTTGAGATTGGCGATGTGTGGGCAACCTGGGTGCATGAGCAGGTGAGCCAGGAAGTGCAACTGAGCATCACCCGGGAAAAATGGGACGCCATATTGGGCGCTTTTTACATGACGGAGAAAAGTGTGGCCGTACAGGAGACATTCCTGAACGGATATATTCTTGTCGGTGGCGCCCAGATCGGCTTTTCCCAGCCGGGCCATGACACACAGCATGTCGACAACATGGCCCTGTTCGGGCATGCAAATATCGAGCTGAGCAACGTGTGGACGGTTTCCCTGGGCGCGCGTTGGTCGCGTGACGAGAAGGATTTTGAGCGGGTCAGCGAAACCATGACGGGCGGCGTGATCACAAATGTTTTCGAATTTGAGGGCAGTGGCGCCTGGGACGCCTTCACCCCAAGCGTGACAGTGGATTATCGGTTGACGGAAGATAGCCACCTGTACGCGCGTATTGCCCGCGGTTTCCGGTCCGGTGGCTTTAACGGGCGGATGTTTTCTGCGGCAGACTCTGAGCCCTTCAAGCCCGAATATGTCTGGTCCTATGAAGTGGGCTTTAAGGGGCGCACCATGGACGGGGTGCTGTCTTATGGGCTGACCGGCTTCTATAACGACTACACAGATTATCAGGCGCGGGTGGCCGTCGCGATCGACAGCAGCGATCAGAGCGCCGGGTTCAATTTCCCGACCATCAATGCCGCCAAGCTGGAGATGTATGGCGCGGAGGCAGAGCTGCGGGCCAATCTGGACGTCTGGAGCTTGTGGGGCAATATCGGGCTATTAGGCGCCAGCTATAAGGAATTTCGTGACGACCAGCGCGACCGAACCGGCCAGGAGCCGATCCGCACACCCGACGTGACCTTGAGCGCGGGGGCTGTGTACCATCTGGCGCTTGGAACCGGAGGTAGCGTGGATATCGGCGCTGACGTCAGATATGTCTCAGACTATTACACCAGTGTGGACAATTCGAATCTTCTCTATGAGGACGGCTATTGGCTTGTGGGGGCCAATGCCCGCTGGGTTGATGCCGCAGATAAATGGTCGGTGCGGGCTGGCGTGAAAAACCTTTTCGACACGATCTATCAGGTGGATGCATTCGAATTTCGCACCCTTGGCAACGTTCAGACAGGCTTCTATGGTGAACCTCGAACCTGGTATGTCGCTCTTGGGCGCGTTTTTTGAACGGAGCTGAATTGAAGAACTCCCTAGGTATTTTGTGTGTCATTATTGGTTTCCTGGGCGGGCAGGCAGAGGCGGAAGCGTCTGAAGGTGTGCCCCTTGTGGTGGCCGGGTTCCTGAAGGAAGGGCGGTTTGAAAAGGACGGCACCGGGCACTATGCCGACCTGGTGCGGGCATTGCTCGCGGAAACGCAGGTGCCGACACAGCTGGTGACCATGCCGGTCAAGCGCATGCTGAAGCAGTATGAGGAGGGCGAGGTGCACTGTATGGTGCCGGTCTCGTTCGCTGCGGTGAAAATGAATTTTCCCAGCACGGAACGCGCGGCTGTCGTGGAAAGTGTAGCCATCGATTATATCACCGCTCATATCGTGACAAAGCCAGGCACGCCTGCCGTTACTGATGTCACAGAGCTCAAGGGCAAGAGGCTGGCCGCCTGGGTCGGTGTGCCGCTGGAGCTGTTCCTGCCAAACCTTGATGCCAAAGTTTTGCGGGTGGAATCAGAAGAAAGCGGTATTCGCCTTCTGATGTCCGGCCGGGTGGATGCCATCTGGAGCTGGGTGCCCGATGCTTTCATCCTGTTCGACAGAATGGGACACGGCACGCCCAGCCTTGCGATCGACAAACCGCTTTTCAGTTCGACCGCCCATGTGTTGTGCCACAGGTCAGCCCAATCTGAGGCCCTGATCGCGGATATTGATGCAAGCATTCTCGCTATGCGTGCTGACGGGCGCCTGAAGGAAATCTTTGGGCCGTATGTGCGCATTGTTGGTGTGGATGTGCCGGTGGATATCGGCCAGTAACCGAGGTTTCCGTGAATGGAAAAAGAAAGGCGCCACCCCGAAGGATGACGCCTTTTTGTTTGGCTATGTTGTCAGCTTACATTTTGAAGCTGATCTGACCGTAGAAGTAGCGGCCAGGCGTTGCGTGCACAGTACCGTCGAAGTTGTTCAGGTCACACGTGGAGCAGAACGGTGGGTCCTGGTCCAGGAGGTTCTGAATGCCGAGGGTAATGGCTGTTTCGCCGTCGAACCACTCTGGGCGGTAGGTAACCGCCAGGTCAGTGTAGAGGGTGCTGCCCAGCGTGTTGCCGTCCGCACCGTTCGAGCAATATTGCGTGAAGCCGAAGTCGCCGATCAGGCCACCACATGCTTCTTCAACACTGTCGAGGTACCGGAAGGTCGCGCCCACAGTCCACTGGTCTTTAGTCCAGTCAAGGAACACGGAAGACTTGAACTTGATGTAGGCACGCTCAGGCGAACCAAGCTCGGTGCCGGCACGATCAATTACGTCGAGGCCGCCCGTGGCGTTTGGAACAGACTCTTCGAAGTTGAACAGGTGGCTGTTCACCCACTTGAAGCGCAACTGACCCCAGTCAGCCGGGATGGTTTCAGCGCTGATCGACCAGTCGAAGCCATTGGTGTCAATGCCTGCGATGTTGGTCAGCACGCCCGCGATCCGGGTTACCTGGCCGTTTGACGTACGGGTTACTGCGTTACAGAACACGTCAGCCAGCGTTTCAACACAGCCCTGGAGAACTTCAGACGCGTTTGGCGCCTGGATCACGTTTTCCATTGCGATGTCATAATAGTTGGCTTCAATGGTGATGCCCTGCAGACCCATGCTGTCAGCAAGACCAGCCGGGCTGAAGGTGAAGCCAGCCGTCCAGGTTTTTGCTGTTTCAGGTGTCAGGTTCGGGTTACCGCCTGTGGTCACGCTGATTTGCGGGTTGATCTGAACCAGATCAGCCGGTACGCCAAGCGCCGAACAGTTCGGGTGCTGGGCTGTGCCGCCGCCAGTGCTACAAGGGTCGGTGATCGTGCTGTCGAAGCGCGAACCCGTGTTGTAGAGCTCACCGATGTTTGGTGCACGGAAGCCTTCAGACCAGTTACCGCGGAAGGTCAGGTCATCATTAACCTGCCAAACGGCACCAACCTTGAACACTGTGTTGCTGCCCGACGTATTATAGTCGGAAGACCGGAAAGCGCCGCTCAGGGCAACGTTCTTCGCAAAGTCTTTGTCAGCGATCAGCGGTACGTTCACCTCGCCGTAGAATTCCTTCACGTGGATGTAACCAGCGGTCGGGCTTGCAGGTACGCCTGCAGTCTCGCCGGAGGATACAACATTGTCAGGAATGAACCGGCCGGTTTCTTCACGGTAGTTCCAGCCCAGGGCCACGCCAAGCGGGCCAGCAGGCAGGTCTACAACTTCACCCGCGATGTTGGCTGAGATATCCAGAAGCTTCTGGCGGCTCTCATCTTTTTGCGTGAAGGTGATATAGTCGAGCATGGCTTGAGTGATGGTACCATTGCCGTCCGGGCCCTGACCACCGAAGATGTTCAGAGGCACACAGCCTGGAAGGGCGGCACAGGCATCCGGGTCACCCAGTGCTTCGTTGATCTTGCGAGCATTGAAGGCACCGTTCTTGACCTGATTGGCCTGGCTTTGCGACCAGGTTGCGTTGATGTCCCAGTACCAGGTGCGATCACCGGTGCTGAAGTCACCGTCCAGTGTAGAGGACACGTACCAGGTATCAACATTCTGGGTGAAGACACGTGGGCCTGCCTCGATCGGACGACGGCCACCAAAGGCGAACGTCTCACTGTTCAATTCAATACCGAATGGGTTGAACGGATGGTCTTCTGGAACCACCACATTGTCCATCCAGTAACCTGCACCGGCATCGGCGCCGAAGAACAGAGGCTCAGGTGCGGCCTGGCTGACACTGCGGCGGTTGTTGTAGGCCGCGGAAGTGCGCAGCGTGATGGTGTCGGTTACGTCATACTCTGCCTTGGCAAAGATATTCACACGTTCGCTTGGCGTCATCACCTTGTTGTAAGGCGAATAGTTGAAGCGGTCCTGCAGTGTGAAGGCGTGATAGTCCGAGTTCGGGCCTGTTGGATCGGTTGGGTCAAAGTTTGGCACAACGCCTGCGCCGTCGTTTGGCGTGATCGAACCGAAATCGTTGTTGAACACGAAGCGGCCTTGCGGTGTACCGGAAGACGCACCGAGGTTTTCAAACGGCAGGGCGAAAGCGGTCAGCTCACGGTCGGCGGCTTCAACGCTGCCCTGTTTGGTGTAGCTTACGTCCATCAGGACACGGGTACGGTCAGTCGATGCGCCCCAGGAAACATCATATTCCTGGCTTTCGCCGTCGCCTTCGTCGAACTGGCCATAATAGGCGCTTGCGCGGAAGCCTTCATAGTCGGTGCGGGTCTTGATGTTAACCACGCCCGCAATGGCGTCGGAACCATAAATGGTTGATGCGCCGTCCTGCAGGACTTCGATCGACTGGATGATGCCGGTTGGGATGGTGTTCAGGTCAACTGCGCCTGAAACACCCGATGCGGATGAGCCGCGGATCCAGCGCTTGCCGTCAACAAGCACGAGCACGCGCTTGGAGCCCAGATAGCGCAGGTCGATCTGCGATGCACCAGCCCCGATACCGGAACCGTCTGGCGGGAAGCCAAGGTTACCGGACGAGTTGTTGGTGCGGTTGATGGCAGAGCCGGCAATTGGCAGGCGCTGCAGGAAGTCTGCAACAGACAGCTGGCCGGACGCATCTATGTCCGCAGCTGAAAGCACCTGCACCGGGTTTGTCGCCTCAAGCGGGTTCTGGCGGATGCGCGAACCTGTAACAACAACTTCTTCGAATTCCTCCAGTGCCGTGTCCTGGGCGAATGTAGGTGTACCAAATGTTACGGCGACAGCAGCACAGCCGGCAAGCAGCTGGAGCTTTCGCATAGTGGCAAGTGAGTGTGTCATTGCCTCATCTCCCTTATTTGTTCCTCTCTTAGAACCGGGGACGGCAACGTAAGCAGGCCTGACGCAGGCCTGGCGATCTATGTTTCCTCCCCGGGTATGAGGCCGATATTTTTTTCTGATTTCGACCTCATGAATGCAGTAAAACCGATGGTGGTGCCGGGAGGGTAATGAAAAGTCAAAAATATAGGTATCTGGTGAAACTATATTACCATTGTGTGACTAAAAAGACGCAGCAATCCTGACCTATTAGGCAGCAATTGCAACATCTTGGCCCGCATGTAGGCTGGCTGGACTTTTATTTTGGTTTTGGTGGAACCAAAGTTTAACTGCATTTGCAATTGTTTGAGGTAGCAATGCTGCCTTGGTGCTGCAACTATGGGTTAGGCTAAAGCTGCGGGCCGCGCAGTTTCTCATGGAAATGCTTGCGGCACAGGGCGATGTAACGGTCGTTACCGCCGATCTCGATGGAGGCACCTTCCCGTACGGCATCGCCTTTTTCATCCACCCGCATATTCATCGTGGCTTTGGCGCCACATTTGCAGATGGTCTTCAGCTCGTGAAGCTCGTCCGCGATGGCCAGAAGCCACTGGCTGCCTTCAAACAGGTTGGCCTGGAAATCGGTGCGCAGGCCATAGCACAGCACCGGGATGCCCAGTCTGTCGGCCACGCTTGCCAGCTGGAAGACCTGCCCTTTGTTCAGAAACTGGGCTTCGTCCACAAGCACGCAGTGCAGAGGCGTTTCATTCAGTTGGTTAGTAATCTTGACAAATAGGTCAAGATTCGTGTCGAATATGTGCGCGTCTTCTTTCAGGCCGAGCCGCGAGGCGATGACGCTTTCGCCGAAACGGTCGTCAATGGCCGCGGTGAACAGCATGGTGTTCATACCGCGTTCCCGGTAGTTGAAGCTGCTTTGCAGAAGGGTTGTGGATTTGCCCGCGTTCATCGCGGAATAATAAAAATACAGCTTGGCCATGGCCTGACTACCTTAACGCTCGGGTGCCCTATGTTCTTTGGTCCCGGATTGGGATAAAGTTTTGGCGAGCCTATTAAGTAGTTCATGTTTGGGCAAGCTTTTGGGGAGGAAAAAATGCGGGACGGTAAAATATCGCTGATTAGACAAGCGGTTCGCGCCATGTTGGGCGGCCTGGTGGCATCCTTGCTGGTGGTTGCGACGACGCCCGCAAGCGCACAGGGCGATGACCAGCGCGCGGTCAAGGCGCGTATGGCCGGGTCAGCCCTTTCCTGGGCGGCGGAAAATGGCCGCCTCAGGCAGTTTATGGAAGCATTCCCCAAGGGCGGCGATATTCACAGCCACCTGCGCGGCGCCATCTATGCCGAAAGCTGGCTTGAGTGGGCAGCGGCAGACGGCCTGTGCGCGGACATGAGCGTGCCGGCGCTTCGGTTCAAGGTGAAAGACAGTTGTGCGGCCTCCGGCTGGTTGACGGCGGGAGAAGCGCAAGCGAATGAGGATCACCGCCGGGAGCTTATCAATTCGCTGTCGAACCGGTCCTATGTGCCGACGCTCAACTGGTCTGGTCACAATGACTTTTTCGCCACCTTTGCCCGAATCAGTGCGTCTCCCAAACGGCTGGGGGACCAACTGGCGAACGTAGCAGCGCGGGCAGGGCGGCAAAATATCCTGTATCTGGAGTTGATGGAGACCATCATCCTGCCGGAACTGTTCCCACTGCTATCGGGCACCCAGCTTTCAGGCGATCTGGCGGCGGATTACCAGACGCTGATGTCCGGCCCGTTCGGCCAGGCCATGCCTACACTGGTGGCGTCCGCCCGCACCCAGATCGCGGCGGCGCGGGCGCGCAAGGACCAGCTGCTCCGGTGTGGCACCGCGAATGCGGACGCCGGCTGCGGCGTGAAAATCCGGTTCCTGCATCAGGTGATCCGCGAGTTTGAGCCCGCCATGGTTTACGGCCAGATGATTCTGGGCTGGGCCCTGATGAAGGACGAACCCATGATGCTGGGCATGAACCTGGTGGCGCCCGAGGATGGCCGTGTGGCGCTCAGGGACTATAGGCTGCACATGCGCATGATTGACCATCTTTATACCAACCTGGGGCCCAGGAATGTGGCGCTGCATGCGGGTGAATTGACGATGGGCCTGGTGCGCCCCAAGCAGTTGACCTTCCACATCCGTGACGCGATTGAAGTTGGCCACGCCAAGCGCATTGGCCACGGCATCGCCGTGGGGTACGAACGGGATTCCGAAGGGCTGCTGAAAAAGATGGCCGAAGAGGGCATCATGGTTGAGATCAACCTGACCTCGAACGACACGATTTTGGGCGTCAAGGGCAAGGACCATCCGCTGGTACTGTACCGCGACATGCTGGTGCCCTATGCGCTGTCGACTGACGACGAGGGCGTTTCACGCATTGATCTGACGCATGAATATATGCGGCTCTATACTGAACATCGCGTGCCCTATTTCGAGCTTCGGCACAGCGCTCGAAACTCGCTGACCTACAGTTTCCTGCCGGGCGATAGCCTTTGGGAATCCGAGGCCTGCAAAAAAGATGTGGAAACGGGCGCACAAGCCGGGGCAGAATGCGCGGCGTTTTTAGAGACAAGTGAAAAAGCGAAGCTGCAGTGGGAACTGGAGGAACGGCTTCGCGTTTTCGAAGATGAGCGGCGCATCCCGGAGCGGAAGCGGACCTCATTCAAATAAGCCCCCATGAAGGGGAAAGGCCCATCCGGGCAGTAATGTGTATTTTAGAAGGGAAGTGTGGGGGCTATGGCTGAAACCAACAAGATGCTGGCGGGTGTTGCGGCACCGGCGTCGCAGCTGGCGGCTGATACGAACGCCGGTGTAGCGTTTTTCCTTGATGTTGTCGTGAATATGTTCGTGCTGGCGGGCGTTCTGATGGGCGCGTTTGGCTATCCGGCGGAATATATGTTCGGCAAGATCATCCCGGGCGCCATCACCGGTATCATGATCGGTAACCTGGCCTTTTTCTGGCTGACGAAAAAGACCCGCGAAGCCACGGGCAATGACGCGCTCACCAGCATTCCGCTGGGGCTCGACCTGCCGTCCGTGTTCGGCATGTGTTTCTTCATCATCGGCCCGACATACGCGGCCAATGTGGACACGCTTGGGGTGGACGGCGCGGCTGACAAGGCCTGGGTGCTGGGCATGGCCTGTACTTTCTGGATGGCCGTGATCAAATTCTGCCTGTCTTTCTTTGGCCGTGCGATGCAGCAGCAGCTGCCGCAGATGGCGCTTGTGGGTGCCATGGCTGGTATCGCCACCGTCTGGCTGGGCGCCGAAGCCCTGTTCGGCGTGTTTGCGCTGCCGGAAGTGGGCATCGTGTCGCTGGTGATCATGGGCTTTGCGTTGATCGCAGGCCACCGCCTGCCATTCAATATGCCCGGTGCGATCATCGCCATCGTGGCGGGCACCGTCCTCTATTATATCCTTGCGTTTGGCGGTGCCGGTGACGGCTATATTGTTCGGGAAATGCCTGAACTTGTGCCGGCCCTTCCTGCGCCCACGCTTGGTGGTGCGCTGGCCATGTTCGGTAACGTAACCAACTATCTGGGCATCATCTTCCCGTTCGCGCTGTTGATTGCCGCAAGTGCTGTGAATGTGACAGCGGGCGCCCGCATCGCGGGCGACGAGTTCGACGCGGGCAAGGTGGTGCGCCTTGATGCCGCGGCCACGGCCGTCAGTGCGCTTTTCGGCGGCGTGGTGCAAACCACACCATATTTTGGCCATGCCACATACAAGCGCATGGGCGCGCGCACGGGCTACGCTTTGGGGGCCGCGGGTGTGATCACGGTGGGCGGCTTCCTGGGCGTGATTGCCCTGGCGTCGCAGATGATCCCTGAGGCGGTGTTGAAGCCGATCCTTGTGGTGGTGGCGTGTGATATCCTGCGGCTAGCATTCTCTGGCGGCGACGTGCGGCACGCACCTGCGCTTCTGTTTGCGACTGTGCCGGCGATCCTGAATTATGCCCACACAAAGGTTGATGCTCTCTATCAAATGGTGAAAGGCGGGGCGGCGCAGGCCATCTCCACGGACTGGATGGCAGGCTATTTCATGTTGGGCGCTATGTCACGTGGCTACATCCTCACCAGTTTGCTTTGGGGCGCACTGATTGTCTGGATCATCGACCGGAAGATGATTCGAGCAGCGGGAGCAGCCCTGGCGGCGGCAATATTCACCGAGTTTGGAATCATTCACTCCGTGTCAGACAAGTCCGAAATGTATCTTCCTTGGGCTTTACCAGATTTGGGAGGTGCCGAGTTCCTGGTGCACCGGTTGGCTGTCGGTTACGTGATCGCCGCATTCATGCTATATCTGGCGGGCTTCATTAAAAATAAGCCGACGTCATGAAAAAGAAATCTTGACCCTAGGGTCAAGATTCGGCTTAAAGAGCACAGAATATTTTAAAATTCGGAATGAGCAATGACACCTGAGCCTCTTGTTAATCAGGGCACGAGCTTCCACGCCGACTGGCTGGACGGTATTCGTGTCAACAAAAGTGCGGTGGAGCGCCGTACCGCCTCTCTGGGCGGACGCCGGGCTGTAAAAAAAGACAGCCAAATCGCTTTCATGCTTAAAGCCGTAAGCTGCATCGACCTGACGACGCTGGCGGGCGACGACACGCCTGGACGTGTGCGTCGTCTGTGCCAGAAAGCACGGAACCCGGTGCGGCGCGACATTTTGGCCAAATTCGGCATGGAGGACATGGGCCTGACCACTGGCGCCGTGTGTGTGTACCACTCCATGGTGGCCGAAGCCAATGAGACCCTGAAGGGCAGCGTGCCCATCGCGGCGGTTTCAACCGGCTTCCCGGCGGGCCTTGCGCCCATGGAAACCCGGCTGGAGGAAATCCGCCGGTCTGTGGAAGCGGGCGCAAACGAGATCGACATCGTCGTCACCCGCGCCCATGTGCTGACAGGCAACTGGCAGGCGCTGTATGACGAAGTGAAGGCCTTCAAGGCCGCGTGCGGGCCGGCGCTGATGAAAACCATTCTGGCCACCGGCGAACACGGCAACCTCACGCAAGTTGGCAAGGCCTCCATGACCGCCATGATGGCCGGGTCAGATTTCATCAAAACCTCCACCGGCATGGAAGGCGTAAATGCCACGCTGCCCGTCAGTCTGGTGATGATCCGCCAGATCCGTGATTTCTACCGGGAGACTGGCATCAAGGTGGGCTACAAGCCTGCGGGCGGTATCAAGACTGCGAAGGATGCCGTGGCCTACCTGACGCTGATCAAGGAAGAGCTGGGCACCGATTGGCTGTCGCCCGACCTGTTCCGCTTCGGGGCATCAAGCCTTCTTGGTGATCTTGAGCGTCAGCTCGAGTATCATGCAACGGGCGGCTATTCGGCGTCTTACCGCCACGCGATGGGCTAAGGGGAGTGTGACATGACTGTAAAAGAAAAGTTTGAAAGCATGGATTATAGCCCAGCACTCGAGAGCCGCGCCAACGCCGACAAGTGGCTGGAGGCGAATGGGCGGTCCTTTGGCCTGTTCATCGATGGCGAATGGGTGAAACCAAAGGGCGCGAAACAGTTCGCGACCTACGCGCCGTCCACGGGCGAGAAGCTGGCGGATATCACGGCAGCAGGTCAGGACGATGTGGACGCCGCGGTGGCTGCCGCCCGCAAGGCACAAGGCCGCTGGGCGCTGATTGGCGGCCATGGCCGGGCGAAATATATGTATGCGCTGGCGCGTCTGGTGCAAAAGCACAGCCGGGTACTGGCCGTGCTGGAAAGCCTGGATAACGGCAAGCCGATCCGCGAAAGCCGCGATATCGATATTCCGCTGGTGGCGCGGCATTTCTATCACCATGCCGGCTGGGCCGAGCTGATGGACGAGGAATTCCCAGACCATGAAGCGCTGGGGGTTGCGGGCCAGGTGATCCCCTGGAACTTCCCATTGCTGATGCTGGCCTGGAAAGTAGCGCCTGCGCTGGCGGCCGGGAACACCGTGGTGCTGAAGCCCGCAGAATTCACGTCGCTGACTGCGCTCAAGTTCGCGGAACTTTGTGTGGAAGCCGGGCTGCCGAAGGGCGTTGTGAATATCGTCACCGGCGAAGGCGACACCGGCGCGATGGTGGTGAATTCAGATGTCGACAAGGTGGCCTTCACGGGCTCGACCGAAGTTGGCAAGATCATCCGCCGGGCGATTGCTGGCTCAGGCAAGAAACTGACGCTGGAGCTGGGCGGCAAGTCTCCATACATCGTGTTTGAGGATGCGGATATCGACGGCGCCATCGAAGGCCTTGTGGACGCCATCTGGTTCAATCAGGGTCAGGTCTGCTGTGCGGGCTCGCGTCTCCTGGTGCAGGAAGGCATCGCTGACCGCTTCCTTGAGAAGCTGAAGGCGCGCATGTCCACCCTGCGGGTGGGCACCAGCCTTGATAAATGCATCGATATCGGTGCCGTGGTCGACAAAACCCAGAAGGACACCATCGAACGCCTGCTGGCGGACGGCGAAAGCCAGGGGGCTGTTGTCTGGAAAGCACCGTGCGAGATGCCGGAAGAGGGCGTCTTCTTCCCGCCGACGCTGGTGACCGGTGTGGGCACGGACAACACGCTTTACCGCGAGGAAATCTTTGGCCCTGTACTGACGGCCATCACTTTCCGCACGCAATCCGAAGCCGTGGCGCTCGCGAACAACACACGCTACGGCCTTGCGGCCACAGTATGGTCTGAAAGCCTGAGCCGCGCACTTGAAGTGGCGCCTGCGCTTGTGGCCGGCGTGGTGTGGATCAACGGCACCAACATGTTTGATGCCGCCGCAGGCTTCGGTGGTCGCCGTGAAAGTGGCTTTGGCCGCGAGGGTGGTCGCGAAGGCATGCTGGCCTACATGCGGCCGCGCTATGAGACTGCGCTGAAAGACTGGGCACCTGTCCCAGTGCCTGAAAGCGTGGCCATGCCGAAAGCGGGCAGTGGGCTGGATCATATCGACCGTACCGCCAAAATGTATATTGGCGGCAAGCAGGCACGGCCTGATGGCGGTGACAGCGTAGCGATTGCTGATAAAAAAGGCGCGTTCGCGGGCCTGGTGGGCGACGGCAACTACAAGGATATCCGGAACGCGGTTGAGGCGGCCACGAAGGCCGCAGGCTGGGGCAAATCCACGCCGCACCTTCGCGCCCAGATCCTGTATTATGTGGCCGAGAATCTCAGCGCTCGCGCGGATGAGTTCACAGACCGGCTCAAGTCACTGACCGGGGCAACCCAGAAGGCGGCGGAAGCCGAGGTTGAGCTCTCCGTGAAGCGCCTCTTCAGTGCTGCAGCCATGGCCGACAAGCATGACGGCAGCGTGCACACGCCGCCAATCCGCGGTGTGGCATTGGCGATGAATGAGCCCGTGGGCGTTCTCGGGATCGTGTGCCCTGACGAACATCCGCTTCTAGCGTTTGTGACGCTGATGGCCTATGCGGTCGCGGCGGGCAATACGGCAGTGATGATCCCATCCGAGCGTTATCCGCTACTGGCGACAGATTTCTATCAGGTGCTGGAAACCAGTGACATGCCGGCGGGCGTGGTGAATATCGTGACAGGCAGCCGCGACGCGATGGCGGTGCCGATGGCCAAGCACTATGGTGTCGACGGCTTGTGGTATTTTGGCAGCCGCGAAGGCAGTGCCGAGATCGAGAAGGCAGCGGCCGACAACATGAAACGCACCTGGCTGAATTACGGCAAGGCCTATGACTTCACCAGCCGCGAGCAGATGAGCGCACGCGGCCTGATGGAGCGGGCGTCGGAAGTCAAAAACATCTGGGTGCCCTACGGCGACGCCAACGAAGGCGGCAAGTCCTACTGACGGCGGGGCTATTTCGCCTGACGGCGGGGCTATATCGCCGCAACTGTTCAAAAGAATTGGGACCCGTACCATCTGGTGCGGGTCCTTTTTTTGTCCCAGGGGTGAAAGGCGGCATTTACAACCTGTTTTACCATTTAGATTTGATGGGCTGGCTATTCGCTAAAGGCTTGTGATCTATATTGTTATTTAAAGGGCAATTGTAGATAAAGGGTTGTAGAGTGCTACTGCAGAGCTATCTTTGGGCAGTCAGCAGTGTGATTGGGGTCAGCTATGTCGTTTTCGCCAGAAGCTTATAGAGCTATTGCGGCTTTTATGGGCGAGGTAGATAAGATTACAACTATCGATGTTCTCAGCGACAGTTTGAAAAAACCGCTGAGCCTGCTGGGCGTCAAACATTTACTGTGTATTTCTGCCTATGGTATGCCGGCTCTGCAAGACCGCAAGTTGATGTTCGGTTTCCTGCACAATGACTGGATCACGCATTATGCGAAAAATCACTATTATGTCGATGACGCCCTGCCCAACCATGCCTTGAAGCTAAAGGACTGGGGAGAACCCTTCTGGTGGTCCGAGTTCCTTGCGACGCAAGATCTGACCAAGACCCAACGCAAGATATTTGAGGAGGCATTTCGTTATGGCCTCAAGGAAGGCGTGGTGATCCCGTTGCCGGTGCGGGTCAACGACGAGACAGATGAAGTGCTGGAATATGCCTATGTCAGCGCAGGGGGAGAATTGCGCCGATCGGATGAGTTGGAAAACGTAATCCGGTTGCTGTCTGTTGCCGCGCACAGGACAGCGCGACGTGTTTATCTCAAGGATGCGAAAGGTGGGTTTGCGCCAGATATTGTCGACGTCGGCCCGAACATGGATTTCTCCACATTGACAGCAAGAGAAAGAGAAATTCTTGCGTGGATTGTGGAAGGAAAGCAGCCCAGCGAGGTTGCCGATATTCTTGATATCAAACGCACGACCGTGGTTACCCACTTAAGAAACATCAAGCGGCGCTATAATTTCAGCAGCACCACTGAAATGATTACAGCATTGCACCGCCATAAGGTGTTTATATAAACCCATGATTGCACTACTCATTCTTTGAGAGGAAAGACCGTTCCTCTCTTTCAGGGATATTCTTCTTGCACGGACAATGTGAACAAGAGGAGCTCCCCATGATCCACATCATCAACAAATATAATCGACAGTACTACAGCGATGTATTGCGTAATATGTTTCAACTGCGGCACAAAATCTTCGTGGAGCAGAAAGGCTGGAACCAGCTGGCTCAGGAAGATGGCCTGGAAATAGACCAGTTTGACACAGACGAGACCATCTATTTCCTGAAGCTGGATGAAAACAGTAACATCCTGGGCGGTATGCGGCTTGTTCCCACAGTTGTTGACACTCAACTCGGTACCATCTTCAAGGACTGGTGTGATTTCAAACCAGCGCCTGTGGGCAAAAACACCTACGAGTGGTCACGCTATTTCATTGCGGACAAGAAATATCGCAGTCCCGCCGGATATCCTGTCCATTATGAACTGTTCTTCTCCATTCTGGAATTTGCAGTCTACCGTGGAATCCGGAATCTGACCGGCTTTCTTGAAGCGGTTACTTTGCCACGCCTGAATGCGTTGCCGTGGGATATTGAATATCTGGGCAATATGGTGACATACGGTGGTGTAGGCGACGAGCCCAAAGGAAGGGGCGCCGCTGTAATGGTTGGTGTCAACGAGAGAATGCTGCGGATTACCAAACGAATGAAAGGGATCAAGAAGCCCTATTTAGCGTTGCCAATTGGCGATATGGGGCCTGCGCGGCAGATTGCCTGCACACCTGAAGTCTGTTTCCGGTATCTCACTTTCCTTGAGGAACACCCAGAACATGCAAATATGCTGGCTGCCATGTCGAGCATGATAATCGACTCGCCAAAAGATAGGCGGGCCGCAATTATCGAGGTGTTCGATGGTATTGCACAGGACGAGGCGATGGCTGGATTCGATGCTAGTTTTGCCAAGGTGGTGGCGCCGACGAGCTATTCCCTTAGCGTGCAGTAACGGGCATCTTTCTCCCACTTACAACCTTGATGACGTCGCGTCAGCAAGTGAGTAATTGCGATATCGCAACTTTTACGCTATCTCTGTTCAAGTGATAGTTTGTGGGGAGGAGACTATGCCTCATCCGATTGATGTGACTGTCGGGGCAAGTGTTAGGACTTATCGGCGTCAGCGCGGGATGACTCAGACTGAACTAGGGGCGGCACTCGGGCTGACGTTCCAGCAGATTCAGAAATATGAACGGGGCACCAACCGCATCTCGGCCAGTAAGCTTGTCATGTTGGCTGATGCGCTCAGGGTTCCTGTCGGGGCGTTTTTCGAAGGCTGCGAAGCGGCGGCAAACGACGAACAACCTGATGAGATCAAAGCACTGGTTAAACACTTTGATGATATGCCGGAAGATATTCGCATGGATTTCCTGCGTATGATCCGGTCGATTGCCACGGCCAGCTATTGATCAATTAACAAGTGAACATAAAAAAGGCACCGCTGGTTGCGGTGCCTTTTTCGCATTTATCATTCTTCTGGCTTATGAGGCTTTTGCCAGGAACACCCGCAACAGCTTCTCAAGGTTGACCGCTGCGATGGCGCCATATTCCATGGTTTCATGGTGCGTCAACTCGCCCTGCATACCAGCCGCCAGGTTGGTGATGGAGCTGACGCCCACAACCTTCATGCCGCAGTGGCGCGCCACCAGGCATTCAGGCACGGTGGACATGCCAACCGCGTCCGCGCCCATGGTGCGGAAGGCGCGAATCTCAGCCGGGGTCTCGAAATTGGGGCCCTTCGCCATGATGTAAACACCGGTATGCAGCGTGATGCCTAGCTCTTCGGCTGAGGCCTGCAGCTTCTTCGTCAGCTTGCGGTCCCAGGCTTCGGATACGTCCGGGAAGCGTGGGCCGAAACGGTCATCGTTGATGCCAACCAGCGGGTTGATGCCCGAGAAGTTGATGTGGTCCGTGATCGCCATCAGGGAGCCCGGGCCCGCTTCTTCGCGCAGGCTGCCTGCCGCATTGGTCAGCACCAGCACTTCAACACCCAACGCCCACAGAACACGGGTCGAGAACGCAAGCGTTTCAGCCGGGTGACCTTCATAGGCGTGCGCGCGGCCCTGCATGCAGATCACCGGTTTGCCGCCGAGCGCGCCAATCAGCATCCGGCCGGCGTGGCCTTCAACGGTTGGCTTCGGGAAGCCATCAAGGTCGGCATAGGAAAGCACAGTTGCGTCTTCCATCGCGTCGGCCAGGCTGTTGAGGCCACTGCCAAGAACCATGGCGATTTTCGGCATTTCACCGGCATGTTGACCGCGGATAAACTCCGCACACTTCTGGACTTCTTCAAAGCTCATGGCAGCCTCTTCTCACTACTCGGTTAAACGTCGATCTCGGGCAGGGTCAGGCCCTTGAATTCCTTGATCTCTTCCTTGGTCATGTCCGACAGCTCGTGCGGGAAAACCAGCCAGTCATCGGTTTCATGGCAGTAGAAATCAGGCGTCAGCTTGGTGACATTGCGCTCAGGCTTGTAGAAGACTGTCGCGATTTTGATCACTTCTGGCGTATTGCGGCGGCATTTTTCCTTGATGGTGTCGATGATGGCATCAATCGAACGACCGCTATCGAACACGTCGTCAACAATCAGCAGGCTGTCTTCGGCGTTGATGTTAGCCACGATATATTCAAGGCCGTGCACCTTCACTTCTTTCTGCTGCTGCATGCCGATGTAGGAAGATGTGCGGATCGCGATATGGTCAGTGTGCACACCGTAATAATCCATGATTTCCTGAACTGCGATGCCGGTCGGGGTGCCGCCTCGCCAGACGCCCACGATGAATTTCGGGCGGAAATCGCTTTTTAGAATTTTAAGCCCCAGGTCGAACGAATCGTCGAGAAGTTCCTGGGCAGTTACATATTTCTTGGTAACACTCATCGTGTTCAGGCCCCTTTGGTTCCAAATAATCTGTCGCCGGCATCGCCAAGCCCGGGAACGATATAGGCTTTTTCGTTAAGCCGCTCATCGATCGAGGCTGTCACAACCGGCACGTCCGGGTGGGCATCCGTGAAGGTTTTGATGCCTTCAGGTGCCGCCAGCAGGCAAACAAACCTGAGGTCTTTCGCGCCAATGTCCTTGATCTCCTGCACGGCGCGGACGGCTGAATGCCCCGTCGCCAGCATCGGGTCAAGAACCACGTTCAACCGGTCTGCCGTATCGACAGGTACTTTAAAGAAATATTTTGTCGGTTGAAGCGTTTCTTCGTCGCGCGCCAGACCAATCTGGCCAACCCGGGCCGATGGCACCAGGTCAAGCATGGGGCCAAGAAGGCCATCGCCCGCGCGCAGCACGGAAATGAAGGTCAGCTTCTTGCCCGCGAGCACGGGTGCCTCCATCGGGCACACCGGCGTCTCGATATCGATCTTGCCAAGCGGCAGGTCGCGCAGAGCCTCATAGCCCAGGAACAAACCGATCTCCCTGAGGAGCTTCCTGAATTCGGCCGTGCTGGCCTCTCGCCGCCGCATCAGGGTCAGCTTGTGCTGCACCAGCGGATGGTCGACAACGGTTACATTTTGGGCCATCTTTGACTCCATAAATCTGCTGAAACTGACCATTTCATAGGCAACCTGAAGGCAAATGTCGAACGAATCTTGACCAAAACGTCAAAAATGGTTGACCACGCCCTTCTGCTCTGGTTCCCTTGCGCCGTTCAGCATAAACAAGGCATATAAGAATTGAACATTTATGTTGCCGGGGAGCAAAACGGGCATGACTGGATTTCTGAGGAAAATTGGCGCGACGATCGCGCTGGGTGTTGCATTCACAACGGGCGCCATGGCGGCTGACTTCGCACCTGTGCTTCTTTACGATATCGGCGGCAAGTTCGATAAGTCCTTCAACGAAGCGGCCCACACGGGCGGTGAACGCTTCAAGGAAGAGACCAGCCTTGATTACAAGGACTTCGAACCCAACAGCGAAACCCAGTATGAGCAGGCACTTAAGCGCTTTGCGCGCCGCAAGGCTGACCTGATCATTGCGGTGGGTGTAGGCTATTCGGTGGCTGTGCGTAACGTGGCGTCCAAATACCCGGACGTGAAATTCACGGTTATCGACGCCATCATCGACCTGCCAAACGTGCAGTCAATCACCTTCAAGGAAAATGAGGGTTCGTTCCTGGTGGGCATGATTGCGGCGATGAAGACCGAATCAAACACCATCGGCTTCCTGGGCGGCATGGACATCCCGCTGATTCGCCGGTTCGAGCGCGGCTACCGCCAGGGTGCCGAATATGTGAAGGGTGACCTGACCTTCATTGAAAATTACGTGGGCACCACGCCTTCCGCGTGGAATGACCCGATCAAGGCGGCTGAAATGGCGCGCTCACAGTATGCGCGCGGCGCCGACATCATCTTTTCTGCTGCCGGCCCTTCCGGGCTTGGTTCTATCCAGGCGGCGAAGGATACGGGCAATCTGGCCATCGGCGTGGACAGCAACCAGAACCACGTTGCGCCTGGCTATGTGCTTACCAGCATGCTGAAGCGCGTGGACCTCGCGGTTTACCACGCCATGAAAGCGGCTGAAGCGGGTGAGTGGAAGCCGGGCCATACGGTGTTGGGCCTTGCCGAAGGCGGCGTTGATTTCGCACTGGACGAATATAACGCCGACCTGATCACTCCTGAGATGAAAGCCAAGCTTGATGACGCGCGCGCCAAGATCGTCAGTGGTGAGATTGTCGTAAGCGACGTTGAAGGCAGCAACAGCGGCCATTAGGCCTATCAACCAGTAGGGACGCCCTCTGGGGCGAGGCATATGACCAACGCATTTGCGATCGAGGCCAGGGGGCTGTCGAAAAGTTTTGGCGATGTCAAAGCCAACGATCAGATTGCGCTGAAGGTGCCGGGCGGCACGGTGCATGGCATCGTGGGCGAAAACGGTGCCGGCAAATCCACGCTGCTGAAGATGCTGTTCGGCCTGTACCGCGCCGATAGCGGCGACATTCTTGTATGCGGCCAGACCCAGCATTTCACTGATCCGTCCGACGCCATGGCGGCAGGGATTGGCATGGTGCACCAGCACTTCATGCTGGTGGAGCCTTTCACGGTTCTTGAGAACATCATCCTGGGGGCTGAAGGCAGCGCCAATCTGGATGCCGCCAAGGAGGCCGCGCGGGCGAAACTGTTGATGCTGGAAGACCAGTTCGGCTTCAACCTGCCGCTCGACACCCCGGTCGAGAAACTGTCTGTCGGTGTGCGCCAGCGGGCGGAAATCCTGAAGGCGCTGTACCGTGGCGCGGAAATCCTGATTCTGGACGAGCCCACAGCCGTGCTGACGCCGCAGGAGTGCGAGCAATTGTTCGCGCTGGTGCGCCAGCTGAAGGACCAGGGCAAGACCATCCTGTTCGTCACCCACAAGCTGCACGAAATCATGGCCGTCACCGATGATGTCACCGTGATCCGTGCCGGCAAGACGGTGGCGGAGTGCAAAACAGCGGACACCAACCCCGAGGAGCTCGCGGAACTGATGGTGGGCGCGAAGGTGGTGCGCAAAACCGCCCGCAAACAGCATGAAACGGAAATCGCCCGCCTGCGCCTGACCAGCGTGCATGCGGACGGAGACCATGGGCTGGAACTTAAGGACATCAACCTTGAAGTCTTTGACGGCGAGGTGCTGGGCATCGCGGGCGTCGCCGGTAATGGCCAGACAGAGCTGCTGGAGATCATCACTGGCCTCAGGGCCGTGCGCGAGGGTGTGATCCATATGGGCGGCGAGATCATCGCTGATGACCGGCTGGTGACCAACCCCATCGCGCTTCGCCGTATGGGCATGGCGCACGTAGCCGAAGACCGGCTGAAGACCGGCGTGGTGGAAAGCATGTCCGCGCGCGATAACGCCATTTTGGGTTACCAGCGCGAAAAGGAATTCTCATCCGGCGGCATCCTGAAGCTGAAGGCGATTGCCCAGAAGGCAGCAGCCTATTTCGAAACACAGGACGTGCGCCCCCGGAACCCGGATCTGCCGATTGCGTCCTTCTCCGGCGGTAACCAGCAGAAGCTGGTGATCGCGCGCGAGTTGGCGCACGATCCGCAATTGATGGTGATCGGCCAGCCCACGCGCGGCGTGGACATTGGCGCTGTCACCAAAATCCATGACCAGATCACGGAGCTGAGGAACGCTGGCAAGGCGATCCTGGTGGTGTCGGCAGACCTTGATGAACTGCTGTCCATCTCTGACCGCATCGCCGTAATGTGCGAAGGCGAAATCGTCGGCACCATGAATGTCGAGGACGCGACAGAGACCAAGCTGGGCCTGATGATGGCCGGCGACAAGCGGGAGGCAAGCTGATGGCTGGGCAAAAGAAGCTGCCGTTCTGGGCAGATGCCATCCTGTTGCCGACGCTGAACCTGTTGGCGGCCTTCCTGGTGTCAGGCCTAGTGATCTGGGGGCTGGGTGAAGACCCGCTTGAGGCCCTGAGGCTGATGGTGGACGGTGCCTTCGGTTTCCAGGAAGGGGTTGGCTACACCTTCTATTATGCCACCAACTTTGTGTTTACCGGGCTTGCGGTCTCGGTTGCCTATCACGCCGGTCTTTTCAACATTGGCGGCGAAGGGCAGGCCATGCTGGGCGGGCTTGGCCTGACGCTGGCAGTGTTTCTTGTGGGCGACGTGTCGCCTGTGCTGGCTGTTTTGCTGGCGATTGTTGGTGCCGCCGCCTTCGGTGGTGCCTGGGCCTTCATCCCGGCCTACCTGCAGGCCAAGCGCGGCAGCCATGTGGTGATCACCACCATCATGTTCAACTTTATCGCGTCAGCACTGCTCGCCTACCTTCTTGTGGGGCCACTGCAGCGCCCCGGTGGCCAGATGCCTGAAAGTGCAGACTTCCCTGAAGGCGTGTCCCTGATGCACCTGCAGGACCTGTTCTCGATGATGGGGATCACCTATGAAAGTGGGCCACTGAACCTGTCCGCGCTTATCGCCGTCCTGTGTGCGGTGGGGGTGTGGTTCATGCTGTGGCGCACGCGCTTTGGCTACGAACTCAGGGTCGTGGGCCAGAACCAGAATGCGGCGCGCTACGCCGGTATCTCCGTTACCCGCATGACCGTGGTTGCCATGATGATCTCTGGTGGGCTTGCTGGCATGATGGGCCTGAATGAACTGCTGGGCGAACAACTCAGGCTTCTTGGCAATTTCACGCTCGGCTACGGCTTCGTGGGCATTGCGGTGGCCTTCATGGGCCGCAACCACCCAGTGGGCATCGTGCTGGCCGCCATGCTGTTTGGTGCCCTCTATCAGGGCGGGGCTGAACTGGCGTTCGAAATGCCCAACATTCAGCGGGATTATATTGTCCTGATCCAGGGTCTGGTGATCCTGTTCGCGGGTGCAATGGAGCATCTGTTCCGTGACCCGGTTGAACGCGTCTTCCGACACTTCAGTGAAAGGAGGGCCGCCTGATGGAATTCTTCACTGACATGATCCTGCTCATGGACAGCACGCTCAGGACCGCGACACCGCTGGTGCTCGCTGCCCTTGCGGGGCTGGTGGCAGAACGCTCGGGCATTGTGGATATCGGCCTTGAAGGCAAGATGCTGGCGGCGGCCTTCGCGGCTGCTGCTGCCGCCGCCGTGACAGGTTCGCCCTGGATGGGCATGCTGGCGGGCGTGGGCGCGTCTGTCTTCCTGGCGCTTCTTCACGGCTGGGTGTCGATCGCGCAGCGGGGCAACCAGATCGTTTCCGGCATGGCCATCAATATCGCGGTGGCGGGGCTTGCGCCCACACTGGCGAACTTCTGGTTCCAGAAGGGCGGACAGACTCCGCTGTTGGGCGACGAAGCCCGCTTCAGCACCATCACGCTGCCGTTTGCTGATGCGCTTGCGGACGTGCCGGTGATTGGCGCGCTCTATTCAGAGCTGATCTCCGGCCATAACCTGATCACCTATCTTGCGGCAGCGCTGATCCCGTTGGTGGCCTGGATGCTTTATAAAACCCGCTTTGGCCTTCGCCTGCGGGCCGTGGGCGAAAACCCCGAAGCGGTGGATACCGCCGGTATTTCCGTCACACTTCTTCGCTATCAGGCGATGGTGATTGCGGGTGTGCTGTGCGGCCTGTCGGGCAGTGTGCTGTCGACCGGGCTTGGCGGTGGCTTCATTCGCGACATGTCGGCGGGCAAAGGCTATCTGGCGCTGGCGGCGATGATATTCGGCCGCTGGAAACCGGTGCCAACGCTGCTGGCCTGCCTGCTGTTTGGTTTTGTCGATGCATTGCAAGGCCGCCTGCAGGGTGTTGACCTGCCGCTGATTGGCGAAATTCCGGTACAGTTTACCATGATGCTGCCATACGTGCTGACGGTGGTGATCCTGGCGGGCTTTGCCGGCCGCATGGATGCGCCCAAAGCCAGCGGTACCCCTTATGAGAAGGATCACTAGAATGGCGACAGACATGAAAGCGCTGATTGATGCAGCCATCAAGGCACGCGATGCCGCTTATGCGCCCTATTCGAACCACCCGGTTGGCGCGGCGGTGCTGACGAAGGATGGCCGCGTGTTTGCAGGTGCCAATGTCGAAAACGCGGCATACCCCCTGGGGACCTGCGCCGAGGCGGGTGCCATTTCAGCCATGGTGCTGGCGGGTGAGCGCGAGATTGCCCATGTGGTGGTCGTTGGCCCAGGCGAGGCTACCTGCACGCCCTGCGGCGGCTGCCGCCAGAAGATACGAGAATTCGCCGGACCAGCCGGCAAGCCCATCACGATTTGCGACAAGGACGGCAACATCCTTCTTGAAACCACAAGCGCCGAGCTATTGCCCCACGCGTTCGGTCCCGAAAATATTGACGAGGCCAAAGGGTAAAAGTCATGAGTGTATTCATTCCCCAGGAAGTCATCCGCATCAAGCGCGATGGCGGGACAATTTCAAGTGCGGATATCGAAAAGTTCGTTGAAGGCATCACCGACGGCAGCGTGACGGACGCGCAAGTGTCCGCGCTTGCCATGGCGATCTTCTTCAACGGCATGAGCGCGGAAGAGGGCGCGGCGCTGACACTTGCCATGCGCGACAGCGGCGACGTGATGGACTGGCAGGGCTTCGGCTTTGATGCCGATGCGCCGATTGTGGACAAGCACTCGACCGGCGGCGTTGGCGACAAGGTCAGCCTGATGCTGGCGCCCATCGTGGCGGCCTGTGGTGGGTTTGTGCCAATGATCTCAGGCCGTGGCCTGGGCCATACCGGCGGTACGCTCGACAAGCTTGAAAGCATCCCTGGCTATGATCCATACCCCGATAACGAGATGTTCGCGGGCATCGTGCGTGATGTGGGCTGTTCGATCATCGGGCAGACCGGCAATCTGGCGCCGGCCGACAAGCGCTTTTACGGCATCCGCGACGTCACCGCGACGGTCGAAAGTGTTCCGTTGATCACCGCCTCGATCCTGTCGAAGAAACTGTCTGCGGGGCTGAATGCGCTCGTTATGGACGTCAAGTTCGGTAGTGGCGCCTTCATGGATTCCATGGAAAAAGCCGAAGAACTGGCGGGCAGCATCGTCCGCGTGGCAACGGCTGCGGGCACGCCGACAACTGCGCTTCTCACAGACATGAATCAGGTGCTGGGCACTACGGCGGGCAACGCGGTCGAGATTTTCGAGACGCTTGAGTTCCTCAAGAACCCGGGGCAGGCGGACGCGCGGCTCAAGGAAATCACGCTCGCACTCGCGGCGCATATGCTGGCGCTCTCGGGCGCCCAGCCGGACCTCAAGACTGCGCGCAAGAAGGCCGAAGTAGCACTGACGGATGGTGAAGCGGCGGAAATATTCGCCCAGATGGTCATCGCACAGGGCGGCCCGGTAGACTTTATGGAGCGTGCCGAGGCACACATGCCGCTGGCGCCCGTGGTGAAGCCGGTCTTGCTTGGCGAAGCCGGGTATGTGTCCGCCATGAACACCCGCGCCATCGGCATGGCCGTTGTGGCGCTTGGTGGCGGACGCACCAATCCGGCGCATGATGTGGACCACAGCGTGGGCCTCACGGGGATTTGTCAGATGGGTGACCGGCTTGAGGCAGACCAGCCGTGCGCAATGGTGTATGCTAAAACGGAAGACGCGGCGGATGCCGCGATCCAGGCGGTGCGGGCGTCCGTATCACTGAGCGATACGGCGCCTGACGTGTCGCCGATTGTAGCAAAGATTATCGGAGGGTAAGACCATGGCTCGAGCCTTCATTCTGGTTCTTGACAGTTTCGGCATTGGCGCGGCACCTGATGCTGACCGTTGGGGCGAGGCTGACGCCGACACGCTCGGCCATATCGCGGACTGGTGCGCGGCTGGGAACGTGGCGGAAGACCGCCCGACCGCGGGGCCGATCAAACTGCCAACCATGACCAAGCTGGGCCTCGGCAAGGCTGCCGAACTGGCCACTGGCCGCGAACCCAAAGGCATGGAATATGCGGGTGAGATCACCGGCATGTATGCGGCCTGTGCGGAAGAAAGCTTCGGCAAGGACACGCCCTCCGGCCACTGGGAGATGGCGGGCGTGCCGGTCAAGTTCGACTGGGGCTATTTCCCGCCGGAGTTCCCGAGCTTTCCGGAGGACCTTATTTCCAAGCTGGTGGAGCGTTGCGGCCTGCCTGGCGTGCTGGGCAACAAGGCGGCCTCGGGCACCGTGGTCCTTGATGAGCTTGGTGACGAGCATATGCGCACCGGCAAGCCGATTGTTTACACCTCGGCCGACAGCGTGTTCCAGATTGCGGCGCATGAGGAAACCTTCGGGCTGGAGCGCCTCTATGAAGTGTGCGCGGTGGCCCGCGAGCTGGTGGATGACTATAATATCGGCCGGGTGATCGCCCGCCCGTTTGTGGGCAAGGACGGCAAGTTCGAGCGCACGGGCAACCGGAAGGACCTGGCCACGCCGCCACCCAAGCCAACGCTTCTTGAAAAGCTTGAGGAAGCCGGACGCGAAGTGATCTCAGTTGGTAAGATTGCAGACATTTTCGCTCACAAGGGCCTGACGCAGAAGGTCAAGGCCAATGGTCTTGAAGCGCTGTTCAACACAACGCTTGAGAAGCTTGAAAACGCGCCGGAGGGCTCGCTCACCTTCGTGAATTTTGTCGATTTCGACCAGAGTTTCGGCCACCGCCGCAATGTGGCGGGATATGCCGATGCGCTGGAATATTTCGATACTCGCTTGCCAGAGTTCCTGTCCGGTATGCGGGCGGACGATATTGTGATCCTGACCGCCGACCATGGCTGTGACCCGACCTGGCCGGGCAGCGATCATACGCGCGAGCATGTGCCTTTTGTGGCCTATGGCCCGAACCTCAAACCCGGCAGCGCCGGCGTTCGTAAAAGTTTCGCAGACATCGGCCAGACTGTGGCCACGCATTTGGATATCGCGCCCCTTGACGAGGGCACCAGCGCGATCTGACAACAATGATCTCAAGGGGGAGTATCATGGTACGAATTTTGGGGGCGCTTGTTGCGCTTGTTATGATGGCGGCAGGGTCGGCAGCCCACGCTTATGGCCCGACCGGTCACCGTGTAGTGGCCGAATTGGCATCGAGGCACCTGAGCCCGGAAGCCGCCGCGGCAGTCAAGGAACTGCTGGGTGACGAGTTTATGGCTGAAGCCGCCAACTGGCCGGATGAGATGCGCTCGAACCCGGATGAGTTCTGGCGCCGTACCGCATCACCCTACCACTATATCAACCTGCCTGACGGCCAGACATACGAAGAGAGCATGAAGAACCCGGCGGGGGATGCCATCACGGCGCTCGCGGCCTTCACGGCTACCGTCAAGGACAAGACGGCCTCCCTAGAGGAGCGCCGCAAGGCCCTGTGCTTCATCATTCATATCGTAGGGGACCTGCACCAGCCGCTGCATGCGGGCCGCGCCGAAGATTGGGGCGGCAACCGCATCGATGTGGTGTGGTTTGAGGAAATGAGCAACCTTCACAAGGTGTGGGATGAGGACCTGATCAATTACAAGCTTCTGTCGTTCACAGAATGGGTGCGTTTCCTGGAGCCCAAGATCAAGCCGGCAGACATCACTGAGTGGCAGGACAGTGAACCGCTGGACTGGGTGCGCGAGCTGATCGCCCTCAGGGGCGACATCTATGATGTCGGCAGCGGCATTCTGAGCTACGACTATGTTTACAAATATACCCCGCTGGTGAAATCGCAGCTTTCGAAGGGGGGCATCCGCCTTGCGGGCTATCTGAACAAGGTGTTTACTGCCGAATAAAGGTCGCGGAAATGACTAAACGAATCGGATAGATGGACCGATAGGAAAGGAGGCAGAAATGCCTCCTTTTTTCGTTTGGCGTGTGGCGCTGCATTTAATGCGAATGTCTTAAATGGCGGTTTTTCGTCATACCTGTGCCTTTTGGACCACGGTCTGTCAGATAAAAAAGTTAATGACTAATTAAGGTTTCGGCGAATCTTGACACTTTCGTCAAAAAACTGAAATGAACGACATATAGAAGGTCCCGTGACGCACGGTTTGCGCGCCTTTGGGACTGGTCTTGACCTTTTGGTCAGGATTCGGTTTACTGGCGCGCAGTTATGTGTGGGAACTTTTAAACAGCGAAATAGTTGTTCAAGCATTCGCCTCAAAGGGGCCTCTCGGCAGGGAGTGCGGGTGCCTAATGGAGCTTAGGGAATGAAACGCCAAATGAGAGCTGCTCTCTGCAGCAGCGTTGCACTTGCCGCGATGGCAGCAAGTGTACCTGTAATTGCACAGGAAATTACATCGTCGATCCGTGGTTCGGTGGTTGATGCATCCGGTAACGCCCAGGTGGGTGTGCAGGTTGTTGTCGTGCACGTACCATCCGGTTCGCGCAGCACTTTCACTTCAAACAACTCCGGTGCGTTCGTTGCACGCGGCCTGCGTCCAGGCGGCCCGTACACCGTGACAACCGTAGTCGACGGCAACGAGACTGTTCAGTATGAAGGTCTGGTGCTGAACGTGAGCGAGCCACTGCCGCTGACGCTTTATGTTGCAGCAGCTGGTTCCAGCTTCGAGGAAATCGAAGTAACAGCTGCCCGCATCCAGGCGATCCGTGCCGGTGGCGCGTCGTCTTATGGTTCTGGCCGCATTTCCGAGCTGCCATCCATTGGCCGCGACATCAAAGACACTATCCGCCAGAACCCGTTTGTTGATGTTGGTACCGGTTCCGGTGCAGCGATCTCCATCGGCGGCGGCAACAACCGTTTCAACAGCCTGACTGTTGACGGTGTGCGTCAGGATGATGACTTCGGCCTGAACGGCAACGGTTACCCAACCCAGCGTTCGCCGATCTCCCTCGATACCGTTGAGCAAGTTGGTGTTTCACCAGCACCGTTCAGCGTAGAATTCGGTAAATTCACCGGTGGCCAGATCAACGTTGTGACCAAATCCGGTACCAACGAGTTCCATGGCACTGCCTTCTACCAGTACCGCAACGACAGCACGGCTGGCGACAAGTCTGTAACCCTTGACGGTGAAGACTTTGATGTGGATCTGGGCGATTTCTCCAACAAGTTCTACGGTGCGACCCTTGGCGGCCCGATCATCAAGGACAAGCTGTTCTTCTTCGCAGCTTACGAGAAATTCGAAGGCTCCACGCCGAACACGATCGGTGCTGAAGGTTCTGGCTTTGCCTCTGAAGTTCAGGGTGTAACCCAGGCTGACGTTGAGCGTATCGACCAGATCGCCAGCAGCGTTTACGGCATCGACAACCAGTTCAGCGATACTGGCGGTATTCCGGAAACCGACGAGAAGATCTTCCTCAAGCTCGACTGGAACATCAACGATCGTCACCGTGCATTCGCTTCCTACCAGAAGACTGACGGCAACAGCCTGAGCCAGACCGACCACGGCGGCAACCGCTTCTCCTACAAGTCTCACTGGTATAACCGCTCCGAGAAGCTTGAGGCCTATAACTTCCAGCTGTTCTCCGACTGGTCTGATAACTTCACGACCGAAGTCAAGGTCAGCCGCAAGAAGAACGAAACCGGCCAGGTTGGCCTTGCACTTGATCAAGGCATCGGTGAGATCCAGATCAACACCGATGGCGGTGGCCGTGTGTACCTGGGTATCGATGACAGCCGTCATTCGAACGCCCTCAATAACACCACTTGGCAGGCTAAGTTCAAAGCTGAACTCCTCGCCGGTGACCATACCATGACCTTCGGTTACGAGCTGGACAGCGTTGACGTGTTCAACCTGTTTATTCAGGAAACGCGCGGTGAGTGGCGCTTTGGTTCGATCGACGAGTTCGAGGCCGGCACGCCTGACTTCCTGATCTACCAGAACGCAATCACTAACAACCCGGATGACGGTGCGGCAGAATTCAACCTGACGACGCACACGCTGTATCTGCAGGACCGTTGGGACGTAAATGACAAGCTGACGCTGACCTATGGCCTGCGTGCAGACATCTACTCCCAGCAGAAAGCACCGAACGAGAACCCGAACTTCATCGCACGTCACGGTTTCTCCAACTCGACCTCGCTGAACCACAAGTCCATTATCCAGCCTCGCCTGAGCTTCACGTATGACATCGACGACAAGACCCTTGTTCGCGGTGGCGTAGGCAAGTTCGGTGGTGGTGACCCACTTGTTTGGGTTTCCAACTCTTACTCGCTGGACGGTGTTACGATCGACTCTGAGTTCACGACCGATCCTGCCATCATCAATGGTCTGGACTTCCGTTCCATTCCACAGGTCATCCAGGACGCTCTTGAGCCAGGCAACGGCGACACGTCCGTTATCGACCCTGACTACAAGATCCCATCAATCTGGAAGATGAACCTGGCGGTTGAGCGCTACTTTGACCTGGGTGCACTGGGCGAAGACTGGCACTTCACGGCTGAGGCCATCTGGTCCCGCAACAAGAACCCTGTAGACTGGAAAGAACTGCGTCGTTCCGTAATTGGTACTGCCATTGACGGTTCGCCAATCTACGACCAGCCAGGTGGGTTCGACCTGATGCTGACCAACAACACCGGTGGTGGTTCGAACGTGTATGCCTTCTCCTTCGATAAGTCCTGGGACAACGGCTTCAGCGTATTCGGTTCCTACACCTACACCGATGCCAACATCGCGAACGAGGGCACGAGCTCCACGGCTCAGTCCAACTTCAACTTCGCGGCGCACCTTGACCGGAACAACCGTGCTGTTGGTACGTCGGTATTTGAACGTCCTCACCAGATCAAGCTTGGCGCAACCATGCGTAAAGACTTCTGGGAAGACAACTTCACAACCGTAAGCCTGTTCTACACTGGCCGCTCTGGTCGTCCGTACAGCATCACCCTGGATGAGTTCATTCAGTTTGGTGGTGACCGTTCGATCGACAGCGGCGATGGCCACCTGGTTTATGTTCCGCTTGAAGGCGAAACCGCTGTTCTGGGCTCTGCCGGCGTTGACACAGCGAAAGTTGTGTTTGCTGACGCAGACGTTCAGGCAGACTTCAATGCACTCGTACAGAACTTCGGTCTGAAGCGTGGCCAGTCTGTTGATCTTCAGGGTGAGCGTGCCCCATGGACCAACGACCTTGACCTGCGTGTGTCTCAGGAAGTTCCTGTAGGCAAGTACGGCAAGATCGAGCTGTGGATGGATATGCAGAACGTTCTGAACTTCATCAACAACGGCTGGGGCGAGGTATATGAATCCAACTTCGCTCAACAGGCGATGGTTGATGCGCTGGTTAACCAGTCCACTGGCCAGTTCCTCTACACCAACGTTGAAGCTGCACCGTTCCTGACCTTCCGCGATGTGGACAGCGTCTGGACCGTTCAGTTCGGTGTGAAGTACAAGTTCTAAGGGCCATTTGCCCCCAGTTTTACGCCCGGGGGGCCTCTCCCCGGGCGTTTGTTTTTTAAACCTTTTTATCCATAGACCTTTTTTCATCGCTGTGGTTTAAACGAGTGCGTCGGGAGGGACCCTGTTGAGATGACGAAAAAAGAAGAAAGCGGCCACAAATCCGGTATCCGCCGCGAGAATGTTGCTAAAATTCTGGCAGCTGCAGAGACGGTGTTCGCGGAGAAGGGCTTCAAGGGCGCGAGCGTTGGGCTGATCGCGGAACGTGCGGGCGTGCCTAAGCCTAACGTCTATTATTATTTTGGTGCCAAGGAAGACCTCTACAAGCGGGTGATCGAAGGCGTCTGTTCGATCTGGCTGCATGCGGCCGATACATTCGATGAGACGGAAGACCCGGCAGAGGCCATCCGCACCTACGTATCCTCCAAGATGGACCTGGCCCGCAACCGGCCACACGGTTCACGTCTGTGGGCGATTGAAATGGCCTCTGGCGCGCCATTCCTGCAGGAATATCTGACAGGCACAGTGAAGCCGTGGCTTGAAAGCCGGGAAGCGGTGCTCGAACGCTGGATGTCAGAAGGCAAGCTGTCGCCGGTCAAGGCCCGGTATCTTTTCTATATGATCTGGGCGACAACGCAGAATTACGCTGACTTTGAAGCGCAGATCAATGTGATGAACGACGGCAAGCCGCTGGACGATGAACAGTTCGAGGAAGCCAAGGAAACAGTGATTGCCCTGATCCTGACAAGCGTCGGTCTATAACCGTCCCATCTCCAGAAAGTATCAGAAAGGCGGCCCTTTGGTCGCCTTATTCTTTTTGGTTGAGCAGTTGGATCAATTTGAAGCTGGCACGCCTGACCTGTGCTTCTGTTGGGGTTGTGCCGTTTGTTGACGGTGCAAGGGCCAATAGGCCGTCCTGAAGGCGAAAGTCCACACGACCATCGGTCTCTATGATGGCAAAGCTCTGCGGGAATTCATAGTCACAGCCTGTTTGTACTTCGGTCGCGCGCGGCAGGGCGCGCAGAGGGCCAGCGCCCATTTCAGCCCGAACCAATGGCAGGATGTCCCGGTGGCTCCTGATCCAGTCGGTGGGCACTGAGGCCCCCAGAATAACCAGCGGCACCTTGGTTTGGGCGTCATTGAGGGTGTTGCCATGGCCCAGGGTTCCATTATCGAGAATCTCTTCGCCGTGGTCTGATGTGATGATTACAAGCGTGTTCGTCAGAAGGCCTGATGCCGCCAGTTCGCGCAGCATCTGGCCGATCCGGCGGTCCGTTGCCTGGATAGCAGCCCGGTAGGTGTTGATGTTGGCAATTTCCTGGTCGTCGTAGGGGAAATGGGGGCCGCTGAAGTAGGCCAGGTGGGCCCAGGGCTCATTGCCCATGTGTTTCAGCCTGTGCACCGTCTGGGCCACCACATAGTCGTCCCTGGCACTGTTGTTGCCTGCGGGAGCGAGGTCCCGCACCGCGCCGGGCAGGTAGGTGGTTGCCAGGTCGTACCAGTCCAGCGACTGTGCCTCTGTGGTGCTAACCATATGGCCCGCCTCTGCAAGGGCTGCGAACAGGCCGTGTGCCCGCTTGCTGTGGCGGGCCGGACCGAAGGTGGTGGCCAGTTCGCCAGACAACAGCGTATGCATGCCAAAATGGGTGCAGTTGGCTACGCTGCTGTGGTTAAGCGACAGGAAGCCACGCTTGCCCAGCCCCAGAAGGTTGGGGGCCAGCGACGGGTCATCCTTGATGTCCCCGGAACGGGTGCTGTCGGCAACAACCAGAAGCAGGTTGCGCTTTCGTGTGACCGTCCATGTGTCACCACCGGTGCGCGGGCTGGCGGTGCCGTTATAGGATTGTGCGTATGGGTTGGATGGTCGCGGTCCGAATAAAGGGGTGAACAGCCTTTCGGCATGATAGTGGTGCAGGCCGGTGAAAAAGACCAGGTCACGCTGGCTGTTCAAAAGCCCGGTATCCCGCTGATACAAGAGGAAACCATACAGCGCCTGTGCAGCCACAAGGCTGAGAACAGTCGCTATTATCAGCCTGCGCAGGGGCAGGTGGAACCGCCAGGGCATAAAGCGGGCCGCAAGATACGCCAGTCCGGCAATCAGCGCGAGCAGATACAGAAGCGTGCTCGACAGCCCGATCTGGTCCTGCGCCTGGGGCTGGAACGCAAGCGACAGGACAAAACGGTTCAGGTGCAGGCTGGTGTAGTGGTGAATGGCGATTTCAATCGCCAGTATCGAGACACAAAGCGCGAAGAAGATGTGCGCCGTAATGGGACGGATCATCGCCAGCCCATGTCGGACCAGCACGAAGGCGCAGAACAGAAAAAGGCCATGCAGCAGCGGCACCAACACCGCAAACTTAGGCGTCATTGATGGCCACAGCGCTACTGCCAGCAAAAATAGAATCGTAAATGCTTCAAAGCGATTTGCCGAAGCCTGTACTTGTTTCAACTCGTTCCCCACCCAACGACTGATATATGCAAATATCTCCATTCGATCCTTAGATGGTGTACAGCCTTCACTAAGGTGTGGCAAGCACCTTTTGGTCTAGTCCCTGGCTAGGTCCTCCGGCAGTTTGCGACCACCGGTCCAGAACAGGTATCCTTTCACGATGGCGATGCATGTGCCAATCGTCAAGGCGGTTCTGAGGCCGTCTGCACCTGTGCGCGCGGCTTCGAAGTCACTGATGGCGCCAACCAGGACAGGTCCAAGGCCCATGCCGATCAGGTTCAGCACCAGGAACAGCACCGCGGAGGAAAGCGCCCGCATGCTGGGCGGCACCAATCGGTGGGTCACGGCGATTGAAGGCGCGAGATATAGCGTGGACAGGATCACCACGAGGAAATAAGTGCCAAGCATTACCTCTTTGCTGCTGGTGTGGTAGGTAACCAGCGCAAGTGGGATGGCTGTAACAGCCGTCATGCCCGGCAGCCAGAGATACCAGCGCGGATCTTTTGCGCCGAACCTGTCGGTTAGCGCACCGCCGAGGAACGTGCCGATCATACCGCCAATGCCAGTCACCAGGCCCAGTGTCAGGCCAATCTCGCTTGGGGAAATGCCGTGATAGCGGATCATGAAGCTGGGCATGAAATTGCTGGTGCCATAGCTGACAAACGCCGACATGGCACAGCCGAAGGCGATATAGGGGAAAGATTTCAGCTTGAACAGTATCTGGAAGGTTTCAACCAGGGAATAGCGTTTGTCACTGCCGGGTTTGTCATAGAGGCCGCGGGGCGGTTCCTGAACCGTCATGCGCAGGATAATGGCCAGCAGGACACCCGGGATGCCCACAATCATGAAGGTGGTACGCCAGTCGTAGGCTTCCTGCAGATAGCCGCCCGATGTGTAGCCAAGAAAAATGCCCAGATAGAGCCCTGCTGAATAGACGGCAAGCGCCGTTGACCGCTTGCCCGCCGTGAACATGTCAGAGATCATGGAGTGTGCCGGGGGGCTGCCGCCCGCTTCACCCACGCCTACGCCCATGCGGGCCAGCAACAACTGTGTGAAATTCTGCGCCATGCCGGACAGGGCGGTCATGCCGCTCCAGATCGCCAGCGCAATGGAGATAATATTGCGGCGGTTCATGCGGTCTGCCAGCCGGGCAATCGGCAGGCCAAGGACGGTATAGAAAATGGCGAATGAGAAACCCGACAACAGCCCTAGCTGCGTGTCGGACAGGCCAAGGTCATTCTTGATCGCTTCCTGCAGGATGACCAGGATCTGCCGGTCGATAAAGTTGAACGCATAAACAATTGTCAGAACCACCAGCGCATACGTGCGGGCTCGGTTCGACAGGCTGCCGACCGGCGGCGTCTCCACAGTGTCTTTCATATAACTCCCCTCGCTGCCTTGTTAACAGTCTGGCAGCTTGCGCCTTCCCAAACGCGTACAGAACAAGCTAGGCTGCTTTTGCCGTCCGGCAAGGGCGAAACGTTACGGAAACCTTGGGGGAGGCTGCGTGCCTTATGAAAACTGTCATCCTTCAGTCGCATACAGAAAATGCCCTGACGCCTTGGTTGCGCGGGTGCCTGTCATCGGTTGAGGCTTGGGCCGCGCGGGTGGGCGCCGATTACTGTTTTCTGGGGGACGAATTATTCAGCCATATCCCCCGGTGGGTGCAGGAGAAAGTCTCGCCGCAAACGGTGATCGCCACAGACCTGGCGCGCCTGCGCCTGATGCAGCGTGCCTTACGCGACGGCTATGACCGGGTAGTATGGCTGGACGCCGATATGCTGGTGTTCGCGCCTGAACGGTTTCAGCTGCCAGATGGCACTCACGCCGTGGGGCGCGAGGCGTGGGTGCAGCAAACACATGGCAGCCTGAAGGCCTACAAGAAGGTGCATAACGCCTTCTTGATGACGACAACGGACGATACCTTCCTGCCGTTTTATGCGGACGCGGCTGAACGCATGCTGGCGCGCGCCACGCCGCCGCTGGTGCCGCAGTTCATCGGCCCGAAACTTCTGACAGCGCTTCATAACATGACGGAACTTTGTGTCGAGGAACGGGCGGCTATGCTCAGCCCTCTGGCGCTTCGGGCCGTGCTGAACGGTGGCGGGAAGGCCTATGAGATGACGCTTGAGGGCCACACGGTGCCGCCCGCGGCCTTCAACCTGTCTGCCAGCTATTGCGGCCGGGCAAGCGACGGTGTGTGCAATACAGATGCAGACTATGCAGCTGTTATCGAAAAGCTGATGGCGCCCTAGGGGCGGTTACTCCGCGCGCTGGTCTATACGTTTGCGGAATTCGTCTGCGCTTTCTTTCCGTTCGGAGTAGCGGTCGACCATATAGTCCTTATTACCGCGTGTCAGCAGCGTGAATTTCACCAGTTCCTCCATCACATCCACAATGCGGTTATAGAAGGAAGAGGGCTTCATGCGGTCGTCATCGTCAAACTCGAGCCAGGCTTTCGGGACAGACGACTGGTTGGGAATGGTGATCATGCGCATCCAGCGGCCAATGACCCGCATCTGATTGACAGCATTGAAAGACTGGGACCCGCCACATACCTGCATCAGGGCCAGTGTCTTGCCCTGGGTGGGCCGCACCCCCTGAAGCGCAAGAGGAATCCAGTCTATCTGGGCCTTCATGATGCCAGTCATGGAGCCATGGCGTTCCGGGCTGCACCACACCATGCCTTCAGCCCAGGTCGCCAACTCGCGCAGTTCCAGCACCTTCGGGTGTGTGTCCTCCGCCGCATCCGGCAAGGGCAGGCCTGATGGGTCGAATATTTTTGTTTCACATCCGAAATGGTTAAGAATTCTGCCAGCTTCCATCACCGCGAGCCGACTGAAAGATCGTGACCGCAAAGAACCGTACAGCAGGAGGATGCGGGGTTTCTTGTTCTTATCTTCGAAGTGGAACAGCTGTTCGTCGTCAATCGGCTGCCAGCAATCCTGGTCGATATTCGGGGTGGTGTTGCCTGTCATGGGGGTACTTCCTTACTCGGCGGGTCTGTTTGGCCTTGCGGACAAGGAAAATGGCGCCAGCGGAGCGCCATTTTCAAACTCTATCATTGGCGAGGGCAGCCTAGTCTTCCTTGGCCTCAAGCATCACCTCAACAGCTTTTTCCAGCTGTTTGTCGACGCCTTTGGCAACGTCCTCAGGCAGGTTTTTCACTTTATGGTCAGGCTCGAGCTGCTGGTTCTCCAGATAATTGCCTTCCATGTCACGCTGGCCCACCTGTGGGATGCCGAACACGATATCGCCAGAATGCAGCACTTCCCACCAGACGGCGGTCATGGTGCCAGGCACCGGCATGCCGACAGTGTCGCCGATCTCCAGTGCCTTGTAGGTGTAAGGGAAGGCGTGGGCATCTGAATAGTTGCCTTCGCCCATCACCACGATGGATGGCTTGTACCACTGGTCAAGCGGGTCGCCTTCAAACTCTCGGCCCCGCACTTCCATCTTCAGGTACTGTTCGCCCGATAGCAGCTTGGCCAGGTCGTTATGCAGCCAGCCGCCACCGTTCCAGCGGGTGTCCACCACCACGCTATCCTTGTCGAAGTTGCGGCCCATCAGGTCTGAATAAACCTCGCGGTAGCTGGCGTCATTCATGCCGCGCACATGCACATAGCCAACCTTGCCGTCCGACAGGCTTTCTACAAGCGCCCGGCTCTTTTTCACCCAGCGCTCATACATCAGCTGACTTTCCGCGCCGCCGCTGATCGGCTTGATTACTTCGTCAAAGCGGGTGCCGTCGGCCTTCTCGAAGGTTACACGTGTGCGGTCGCCGGCCTTGTGGTTGAGTAGGGCATGGAGGTTTACGCCGCCCCCGAGTTCCGTGCCGTCAATGGCCACCAGCTTCATGCCGGCTTCCACGTCGCTTTTCGCCTTGTCGAACGGGCCTTTTTCCAGCACTTCTTCAACCAGAAGCGGGCCTTCTGGGGCTGAAAGGTCAAACAGCAGACCCAGGGACGCGGTATCATCGCCGCCATTACCGCCGATATAGTAGGCGCCGGTGTGGGACGCGTTCAGCTCACCCAGCATTTCTTCCATCATCCGGGCGAAATCGCGGTTGTTGCCAATGTTTTCAAGCTTGGCGCTATATTCCAGCTTCATGTCGGCCCAGTCCACACCGTGCAGGTCTGCGGTATAGAATTTGTCCTTCACCTGGCGCCAGATATGCTCGAAGAAATAGGCGCGCTCGGCCTTGCCGTCCAGCTCCATGCTGGCAGACAGGCTGACACCTTTCTTGGCCGCACCACCGCCGTTCAGCTCGAACTTCATGATCTGGCCGCCTGCCAGGACGAACAGGGTTTTCTCGTCCTTGGACAGTTCGATGGTCGCATTGTCGGCGTTCAGCTTGGACAGAAGCTTGGTCTCATGTTCGCGCAGGTCCTGCATCCAAAGGTCATAGCCGCCCTCGAACTGGGACAGGTAGTAAAGCTTGTCCGCGCCCTTCGTCAGCACCGCGTCAGCAAGGTTGGAGGAATGCACGGTCAGGCGCACCGTGCGGTCCTGCATGCCGTCCCATTCGATTTCAACCGACTTGGTTTCGTCTTTCTTTTCTTCTTTTTTGTCGGCGTCTTTATCGCTGGCCTTTTCACCTTCAGTCTTGTCACCTTCTGCCGCTTCTGCCGCTTCTGCCGCTTCTGCCGCTTCGGCCGCTTCCTTGGCCTTTTTCTCTTCTTCCTCTTTCTTCCTCTTGGCGTCTTCCTCCAGCTCTTTCATCAGCTGGTACTCTTCCTTCGACAGGCGGAAGCGGTCATAGGCGTCCTGGTTGAGGAAGCTTGCCATCACGTCAAACTCGCGGCCCCAGCTGCCGTGGTCGCGCTGGCCGTAGCGGCTTGAGAACCACAGAACCGCTTCGCCGCCGGCGTGCCACTTGGGCCCACCGTCCTGATAGCCCGACAGGCTGATATCCACAGGCGCTTTAGTGCCGTCCGCCGGCACGATCGCCACATTGGTGATGAAGATGCGCTTGCGGGCGATGAAATCGATCGTCAGCCACTTGCTGTCCGGCGACCAGTCAAAGGTGATATCACCGTCGGCGTAGGAATAGTTATGTTCCGGCCCGAGAACCTGAACAGCTTCACCAGATTCGATATCCAGAACCTTCAGGATATCGCGGCCAGACAGGAAGGCCACTTTCTTGCCGTCCGGCGAATATTTCGGCTGGAAGGCTTCATTATCGGCATCGAACAGGACTTTTTCGTCGATCAGGGTGCTGGCGAAGAAATATTTCTCGTCTTCATTGCGGATTTTGGCTTCCACCAGTTTCCATTTGCCGTCGCGTTCAGCAGCATACACCAGGCGGTCACCATCCGGGTGGAAATCGACGCTGCGTTCCTGGGTTGGGGTGCTGGTGATGCGTTTGGTTGTCTTGAATTCGGTGGAGGTGACGAATACCTCGCCGCGCGCGACGAAGGCAATCTCCTTGCCGTTCGGCGAAACAGTGAATTCACTGCCAGCGCGGGAGACGGACATGGTCTCTGTGTCTACGCCGTGGCCGTCCACATTGATGTTGATGTCCAGCGCCTTGGGCTTGCCCCTTTCGCCGCTGGTATACACCGTGCCGTGGTGCAGGAAGGCCAAGGTGCCGTCCTTGGCGCGGGTCAGCTCCCGCACCGGGTGTTTGGTGAATTTGGTAATCTGGTTCTGCTCGCCGCTCTTGAGGTCCCGCTTCCACACGTTGAAGGTGCTGTCGGCTTCTTCACTTGTGTAAAAGATCGCGTCGCCCTTGCCCCATAGAGGGTTATGGTCGCCGCCCACAAAGCTGGTCAGCTGTGTGTGCGTGCCTGCCTCACTGTCATACATCCAGATATCGCGGGCGAAGGCGCTGACGTCATGCTTTCTCAGGTCGCTTTCAAGCGCTTTCTCCTCACGGTACAGCAGCTTGCTGCCGTCCTTGTTCCACTGGGCTTCAAAGGCGGGTGTTGTCAGCTCCATCTTTGGTGTGCCGCCAGAGGTGGGCACGCTATAGAGCTCAGACAGGGCGCGGCGCGGGAAGCCGCTGCTGGCTGCACTGTCAGCGCGGGTGGAGCTGAAGGTCACGGCCTTGCCGTCTGGCGTGAAATCATGCGGGATGTCGTTGGCGCTGTGGAAGGTCAGGCGTTTGGCTTCGCCGCCTTCTGCCGGCATGACATAAATATCAAGGTTGCCGTTCCGGTCACTGGCGAAGGCGATCTGCTTGCCGTCGCGGGACCATACTGGGTGGCCGTCCCAGGCTGCGTTAACGGTCAATGGTACAGCCGTGCCGCCCTTCGAGGACACGCTGTAGATATCGCCCTTATAGGCCACCAGAACCGTGTCTCCATCTGGTGAGATGGCGGCATCCGTGAACCAGTCACTGTTGGGTGCCGCGGTGGCGGAAAGGCTGGTGCCGGCAAGAAGGCCCAGCACAAGTGCTGTCGTGTGTTTTTTGAACATGTGTTTCCCCCTTATGGAACGCGTTTGTTTTTATGGGGAGAAACTGTAGCGAAAAATGCCTGCGCGTCTAGTCTCAGCTGAAACTATTGGCCTAGAAAAGGCATAAAAAAGCCGCCCAAAGTTGAGCGGCTTTTCAGCATTATATCTTTGGTTTAATTGGCTGCAGCGTAGGCTTCCACCTGGGACCACACACGCATCAGGTTGCCGCCCAGGATCTTCTGGATGTCAGCTTCGGAATAGCCGCGCTTCAGAAGTCCTTCAATCAGGTTCGGGTAGGAGGCAACGTCCTTGAGGCCGGTCGGCAGGCTATCGCCCACGCCGTCATAATCCGATCCGATGCCCACAGCGTCCACACCCGCCAGCTTGACCACATGATCGATATGATTCAGCACATCTTCAAGGCTTGCGTAGGGGTAGGCGTTTTCGGCCCGGTACTGTTCGGTGAACTGGTCCTTGAGGTCCGTCGAATCTTCAAGTTCTTCGTCGGCCAGATATTCCAGATAGGCCTCGTCGCGCCCGGCGTTATAGACGTTGGCTTCTGCCGTCAGGAAGGCGGAGCCATAGTTGATCATGATCACGCCGCCTTTGGCTGCAAGCGCCTTGATCATCTCGTCCGACATGTTGCGTTCAAACCCAGGCGTGAAATGCCGTGCCGAGCTGTGGCTGGCAATCGGTGGTACGGCCGCGATTTCCATCACGTCACGGAAGGCGTCATCCGACACGTGGCTGATGTCCACCATGATGCCCAGCTCATTCATGCGCTTTACAGCCTGCTTGCCGAAGTCCGACAGGCCGTTCCATTTGCGCTCGGTGTCGTAGGACGAATCCGAGATATGGTTGGCCTTGGAATGCGCCAGCGTGATGTAGCGGATGCCGCGCTCGTAGAAATAATCCAGGTTGGCCAGGTCGCCCGAGATAGGTGAGCCGTTTTCCATACCCAGCGGCAGCGCGATGACGCCGTCTTTCATGGCCTGCTCCACGTCCGCAACCGTCTTGGCGATACGGAATTTGGTTGGGGCGGTTGCCACCATGCGCTCAACAATGCCGATCATTTCCTCGGCATGTTCCTTGGCGCGCGGCGTGCCGTCATAGCTGGCCGGCGTGTAGATGGACATGAAGGGGGCGTTTAGGCCGCCCATGACCGCGCGGGGATAATCGAAGTCACCCTCCTCAGTGGCCTTGGAGACATCTTCCCAGCCAGCGTCAAGGCGGTAGGGTACATCAATATGCGTATCGACGATCAGGGATTGCTGGGCGATGCGGTTGGCATCTGCGCTATAATCTTTCTGCTCTTCGACATTCTCGGAACAGGCGGCAATGGCCAGCATGGATGCGGCTGCGAATAAGGCTCTCACGTGTTAGCTCCCGACTTTTTATCTTTTTGTAAAATGAATTGCTTACGTGGCTAGCGCAGATTCATGGCGGCGGCAAGGCCGCCATGCGAAAATGATGTGGTGTCGGGGTTTTAGCCGATGATCGCGCTTGCCACCTGATAGGTGATGAAGGACGCGATATAAGCCAAGGCAAACAAGTACCCAAGCATGAAGAGCGGCCATTTCCAGCCTGCGGTTTCGCGGCGCGTGACGGCAATGGTGGACAGGCACTGGGGCGCGAAGATGAACCAGGCCATGAAAGAAAAGGCCGTTGGCAAACTCCAGTTGGCGGCGATGGCGGCGCGGACGCCCGCTTCGACCATTTCTTCGCTGCCGCCGATGGAATAAACGGTGCCAAGCGCTGAAATCGCAACCTCGCGCGCGGCCATGCCGGGCACGAGCGCGGCTGAGATTTCCCAGTTGAAGCCGATGGGCGCAAAAATTACCTCAAGCCAGCCGCCAATGATGCCGACAAGGCTGTAGCTGACGGGTGAGGCCGCACCTTCTGGTGCCGCAGGGAAGCTCGCCAGGAACCACAGCAAAATGGTGACGCTGAGGATGATCGTACCAGCCCGGCGCAGGAAGAGACGCGCACGCTCATAAAGGCCGGTCAGGACGTAAGCAAGGCGAGGTGTCTGGTATTTGGGCAGCTCCAACATGAAGGTGTGAGCCTTGCCCTTGGCGACAGTCCGTTTCAGCACCGCTGCAACAATCAGGGCCGCAATGATGCCAGCCAGGTAGAGTGTGAACATGACCACGCCCTGCAGGCCAACCCAATTACCGAACAATGTTGTATTCGGGATAACGGCGCCGATCAGCACAGTATATACCGGAATACGCGCCGAACATGTCATCAGGGGCGCGATCAGGATAGTGGTCAGCCGGTCCTTGGGGTCGGCAATGGTGCGCGCCGCCATGATGCCTGGAATGGCACAGGCGAAGGATGACAAGAGCGGGATGAAGGCCCGGCCGTTCAGGCCCACCGCCGCCATCAGCCGGTCCATCAGGAAGGCGGCACGCGCCATATAGCCCGTGCTTTCCAGCACCAGGATAAAGGCGAACAGAATCAGGATCTGCGGCAGGAACACGATAACCGCCCCCACACCTGCAAGGATGCCGTCCGACAGGAAACTGAGCAGCCAGCCTTCCGGCAGAAGGTCATTCACGCCCGTCTGCAGGTAGGCGATGCCGTCTTCGATCCAGGTCATCGGCGCTTCGGCCCATGAGAAAACGGCCTGGAACATCAGGAATAATATGGCCAGCAGAATGACGGGGCCTGCAACAGGGTGCAGCAGCACATTGTCCAGCACCCGGGTGGTCTTGTGGCCGATGCCTTCGCTCAGGGTCACATCCTTGGCAATCTTCCGGGCTGCACGCTGATAGTCGCGTACACTGGCGCCGAAATAAAGCGTGCTGGGCGCACCCATCTGAAGCGCTTCGATGGTTTTTTCCTTGAGGTCCTGCAGGCCTTTCTTGCGTACGGCCACAGTTTCAACCACAGGCACACCCAGCTTGTGGGCCAGGGCGCTTGCGTCAATGTTGATCCGCTCCCGCGCGGCAAGGTCTGTCATATTGAGTGCGATCACCATCGGCACGCCAAGCGCCCGAAGTTCGATCACGAACCGAAGGTGCTGCGCCAGATTGGTGGCGTCGACCACGCACAGGATGGCGTCCGGGCGGCGCTCGGCCTTGAAAGTGCCCTTCAGAACATCAGTGGTAACAGCTTCATCCGGGCTGCGGGGCGTCATGGAATAGGTGCCGGGCAGGTCGACAAGTTCGATATGATCGTTGCCAAGCAAGGGTCCCGTGCGGCGTTCGACAGTCGCGCCGGGATAGTTGGCCACTTTCTGCCTCAGTCCCGTAAGGGCATTGAACAGGGCAGATTTGCCGCAATTGGGGTTGCCGACAACTGCGACAAGCGATGGGCTACTCATACAAGCTGGACCTTGACAATATTGGCTTCACGGCGGCGTAGGGCCACAGTCATGCGACCGATCCGGACAGCAATGGGGTCACGGCCGATCAGGCTTTGATGCAGGACCTCCACCTCGAGGTCTTCCGCAAAACCCATCTCGCGCAGGCGGTCTGCTGTGTCGGGGTCAATGTCAGGAATATCGGTGGTGTCGAAGGCGATGACATGGCCGAACATGCCGGGCTTCATTGTCCCAAGCGCCACGAGCGCGTCTGCCGCACCGGTCGCTTCGCCTTCAATTTTCTGTTCCTGATTCATGGGCCACGCGCACCTTGAAATTGTTAAAAATGAGAATGGTTCTTAATATTGGTTGGCTCTTAGCATGGAAGTCAAGCACGAACAAGCAGGAACGAAACTCTTGGGGCTGGCAATTTGCCGCAGTATGATGAGCGGAAAGGGAGATTTTATGCAGGCAGGCTATCCTTCAAGCTGGTATGCCCATTCTGTGGGCGCCCACGACGACTATTCAGCGCTTTCCGGCAGCCAACAGGCAGACGTGTGTATCATTGGCGGTGGCTTCACCGGCCTGTCGGCGGCCTGTACCCTCATGGAGGCCGGCAAGACTGTGATCCTTCTTGAGGCGCATCAGGTGGGCTGGGGCGCTTCGGGGCGCAATGGCGGGCAGATGATCCGCGGGTTTGTAGGCCAGGAAAAGCTGGCCAGGCGGTTTGGGGAAGAAGGCGCCAAGGCCGTGGATGCCATGATGTGGGCGGGGCATGACCTGATCCGTCGCCGCATCGATGATTATGGCATCAACTGTGATCTGACACCCGGCTGGCTTGAGGTGGCGTCCACGCCCCGGCAGTTGGCCTCGCTCTATCATCACTATAATGAGATGGAGACCAAATTCCCGGACCGGGGCTGGCATTTCATGGGGGGTGATGAGCTCAGGGCTACCATGGGGGGTGACCAGTTCCTGGGTGGGCTCTTGAGTATGTCGGACGGGCATTTGCACCCTTTGAAGCTGTGTGTCGGGCTGGCGCATGGCGCAGCTTCAAAAGGCGCGAGCATTCATGAACACAGCCCGGTTACGGGGATTGAGCCGGGGCCCCGTGTGCGTGTCATGACAGCAGACGGTGACGTAACGGCCGACCATCTGCTGTTGGCGGCCAATGTGCACCACCAGCTGCCGATCCGGGAGCTGACGGGCACCTCGAGCGCTGCCGCAAGCTATATGATGGCCACTGAACCGCTGGATAGCGCCCTTCTGGATGAGCTGAACCCCAAGCGCTATGCCATCTGCGACACCAAGAAGGTTTGCGACTATTTCCGTATGTCGTCAGATGGGCGTGTGCTGTTTGGCGGGCGGGTGAATTATTCGGGACGCAAGCCGAAATCCGTGCAGGCCAAATTGCTGCCGCGGCTTCTTAAAATCTGGCCACAGCTTGAGGGCGTTAAGATCACCCACGAATGGGGCGGAAGATTGGGCGTGCCTTACGGGCAGGTGCCGCTGATTGGCCGGGTGGGCGACAATATCTGGTTTGGGGCAGGCTATACTGGCCACGGCGTGAATATGGGGAATCTGGCGGGGGATATGCTGGGGCAGGCGATCGCGGGAACCAGCACCCAGCATTTTGATCTATTCGCGAAAATGCCCAAACGGCGGGTGCCGTTCGGGCATTTGTCCTGTGCACGCTGGCTGGGCCAGCAGGCGGTCTCGTTGGCCGTCTTCTATTATTGGCTGAAAGACAGGCTCTAGGTATCAGCCCAGCATGGCGCGGAGCATCCAGCACGCTTTCTCATGGACCGTCAGGCGGTCTGTCAGCAGGCCTGCAGTTACTTCATCACCCGCGTCGGCGGCTTTGCCGATAAGGGGACGGATGCGGTCAGCCACAATCTGGTTGGCGTCCACAAGGGCACGCACCATATCTTCGGCCTGTGCATTTTCATCGCCTTCGCTGATGGTGCCAAGTTCCATATAGGCAGACATGCGGCCGGGTGCTTTCTCGCCCAGTGTCCGGATGCGTTCTGCGATCTCGTCAATCGCGGCGGCCAGTTCCGTATACTGGGTTTCGGTCAGCGTATGCACCGCCTGGAACAGGGGGCCGGTCACGTTCCAGTGGACGTTCTGTGTCAGCACATAAAGCTGCACCGTTTCAGCCAAAACCGGCTTCAGGGCTACGGCCATCTTCTGTTGGTCAGTCTGTGCAAAGCTAGTCATAAAATCCTCCGTTGCTTTGATGAATTATATATAGCGCAGCAGTGCTACAGTGTGAAATTGATTAAATGTGACATTTTAATCGATTTTATCGATTATTTTGGTCCTGCTTTTTCATGTTGCCACAGGCGCCAGCTGTAGAAGATGACATAAAAGGTTATGGGTAGGATTGTGCCCAGTAAAAGGGCTGCCAGATAAGGCCCGGGGACAAAGAAGGATCCCAGGAAAATCAAGCCTCCTGCCACTATGAAAAGTTTGGCTGCGCGCCGGTGCGTTTTCCGCCATACTGTGTCGCTTGATAGCGTCCAAGGAGTGCGTACACCAATGAAGAAATTCGACTTCAGCTTGCTCATATAGTTTCCCATGACTGCGATCAGTACACCGACGGCCGCAATAACGCTATTGGGGCCAATGGGGTCGTACCCGAAAGCACCTGCAACGATGGCCGACTGGGCGACGGTCATCACACCCACGGTGCCTAATATTATGGCATGGATGGCTTTCCGGGACTTGGTGATATTGTCCTTCCGTGGCTCCAGCAGGGGCAGGGCAGCGAAAATCAGCATGATAAGAACCTGGATGCCCGGCAACAGGAAGAAGGCAAAGGCGGGCTCTGCCCAATTGTCGACTTCGCCGTATATGTTCCAGTGCACGGGCACCTGGGTTTCGGGCTCTGTTAAAAGAAAGGCGATCACGCCGGAGGACAGGGTCAAGGCAACCAGCGCCCATGCGAATTTGAATTTCACCAACGTCATTTGATGCTCCCTTTTTTGTCTTTTCCGAAAACCTCGGCCACCAGCGCCAGCATCTCCTCCACCACACTCGTATTCAGGCTGTATGTGATGGTGGTTCCGCTACGCTCGGTCGTTACGAGATCCGCCGCCTTGAGAACATTGAAATGCCCCGAAAGTGTCGACTTTCCGACCTCAAGCTGGTCAGAAATCTCGCCCGCTGTCATGTCTCGGGCTTTCAGCATTGTCAGGATTTGTCGCCTGACTGGCGACGACAATGCGTGAAATACATCTGCCATGCTAGGTCCTTATTTCTGTATTTCGCTAAATACCGAAATAAGGACTGACAAAGAAAAAGTCAAGTGTCTGCCTTAGACCAATTTCAGTAGGACCGCGCCAAAGGCAATCAGCGGCACAGCAAGCCAGCGGCGTCGGCTGATAGGCTCCTTCAGCCACCAGGCACCGATCAACAGTGCGAACAGGATGCTGGTTTCGCGGATTGCTGCGACTTCACCAAGTGAGCCAATACTGTAGGCATAAAGTGCAATCGCGTAACCGCCCTGCGCGATGATGCCGGCAGTCATGCTGGTGCGCCAGCCCTTTCCGGCTGCCTTCAAAATCTGAGGCCCTTGGTGGAGGGCAGAATAGGTCAGGAATATTGGGGCGAAGGCGAGTGATGACCAGATGATGTAAGTCAGCGGCTCGGGTGCGACACGCACGGCCAGGCCGTCTACAATAGTGTAGCTGGCGATCATCGCGCCAGTCAGTAGGGCGAAAAAGAAGCCGTTTTCACGGGCAGTGCCGCCTGTGGTCGCCTTGCCCGTTGAGGTGCTGATGAAAATGCCAATGGCAAGGATTATCACCGCGCCCACCTCAATGAGTGACATTTCCCCTTCCAGGAACAGATAGCTGAAGATGGCCACCAGCGTTGGTCCCATGCCGCGGGCAATGGGGTAAATGAAGGTCAACGCGCCCATCTCCAGCGCCTTTGTGAGCGCCAGTTGGTATATCAGGTGAATGCTGAAGGAAGCCAAAAGCCAGGGCCACAGGTCAGGTGGCGGCAACGGCGCCAGTGGTACAAGGGGCAGGAACAGAAGCCCGGTGAACCCAGAGATGCCCACCATTGCAGCCTTCTTGTCTTCAGCGCGCTTCAGGACTGCGTTCCAGACCGCATGCATGCAGGCCGATACCAGGATCAGGATCGTGGCCAGTGTGTTGTCTGTGAGTGTGCTGTCCGGAAAAGTGATAGTGCGATTACCTCAGTTTGCTACAGGCATCCTGGATGCGGCTGCAGGCTTCCTTGAGGGCTTCGTTTGACGTGGCGTAGGATACGCGGACGTGGGGGCTGAGGCCGAAGGCCGCACCATGCACGGCCGCAACGCCGAAGTCTTCAAGGATATAGGTGACGAAGTCTTCGTCTGTTTCCAGCCGTTTGCCGGACGGCGTGGTCTTGCCCATGCAGCCCGCGACACTTGGGTAGACATAAAAGGCGCCTTCTGGCGTCGGGCAACTGATGCCTTCTGCCGCGTTTAGCATCTCAACGACAAAGTCGCGCCGTTCCTGGAATTTGCCCGCGCGGATAGGCAGGAGGCCCTGATCGCCCGTGAGCGCCGCGACTGTCGCGGCTTGGCTGATGGAACAGGGGTTTGATGTGCTCTGGCTTTGAACCTTGGCCATGGCCTTGATCAGCTTCGCGTCGCCGCCCGCATATCCAATGCGCCAGCCGGTCATGGCATAGGCTTTGGCCACGCCGTTCATCGTTAGCGTGCGGTGGGCGATCGCGGGCACTGCCTGCGCTATGGTTTTGAAGTTGAAACCGTCATAGACGATGTGCTCATAGATATCGTCCGCGAACACCCAGACATGTTCATGGCGCTCGAGCACTGCCCCGAGTGCCTTAATCTCAGCTTCCGTATAAGCCGCGCCCGAGGGGTTCGATGGCGAATTGAAAATCAGCCATTTCGTTTTTGGTGTGATGGCGGTCTCAAGCATTTCGGGCGTCATTTTGAAATTTGTATCGATCGATGTGTGCACAAACACGGGCGTGCCGCCCGCAAGCTGCACGATATCAGGATAGCTGACCCAATAAGGTGTCGGGATCACCACTTCGTCGCCCGGGTTCAGCGTTGCCATCATGGCGTTATAGACCGTGTGCTTGCCGCCCGAGTTCACTGTGATCTGGTCCGGCGTGAACTGAAGGCCGTTCTCGCGCTTGAATTTCTCAATCACCGCGGCCTTGCATTCAGGCGTGCCGTCGACCGCCGTATATTTGGTCTGGCCCTCCCAGATGGCCTTGATCGCCGCTTCCTTGATATGGTCCGGCGTATCGAAATCCGGCTCACCTGCACCCAGGCCAATCACGTCCTTGCCGGCGGCCTTCAACTCGCGAGCCTTGGTGGACACGGCGATGGTGGGGCTTGGGTTGATGCGGTCGAGCGTCTTGGACAGGAAGGTCATGGATATTCTCTGTGTGGCGGCTGCGTGACAGCAGCGGGAACGGTTCCTGCACACATTATGGTGAAGGGGTAGGGCCCGCAACGGTTAGTTGGTCTGGCAAACGAATTGTCGTCCGGTGCTCAAGAAATTGTTGGCGCAAGAGGGCTGGACGATACGTTTGAAAAGGCGCACCGTTCGTTGTCATCAAGTTATCCGCAGGAGCTGGTTCCGTGTCCATCTATGCCTACCTTTCCTTCGCAGGTGCGATGTTCTTCCTGGCGCTGTCGCCGGGCCCGGGGTTGGCCGCGATTGTGTCGCGTACGCTCAGCGCAGGGCAGGCGGCCGGTTTCCGCATGGTTGTTGGCGTGGTGCTGGTGGACTTCCTGTTTCTTGCGCTAGCAATGGCTGGCCTGTCAGCGGTTGCGACCTTGATGGGGCCTTTCTTCATGTTGGTGAAATATGCTGCGGCTGGATATCTGGTGTGGCTTGGCATCAAAGCCTGGCGTACCGCGGGCGCACCTGTCATGGCGGTGAAAGACAAGGCGGCATCGGGCCACAGGGATGTAATGCTGGGCGCGTTGGTCACCCTGGGTAACCCGAAGGCGATCATTTTCTATAGCGCGCTGTTGCCTACCTTCTTTGATGTAGCGCATATGGACCTGACGGCCTATGTGATTTGCTGCCTGATCATTGCGCCTGTGATGTTTGCTGTATGCGGCGGCTATATTCTGGCGGCCAATCGGTCGCGCCTCTTGTTCCAGGACAGGGCGCGCAAGCGTCTGCTGGATCGTGGCATCGGGTCCGTGTTGATGGGGTCGGGAATCCTTGTAGCCACCCGGTGAAAAGAAGGCGGATAGCGCACCAGGCCTGGGATAAGGCCGGCCCAAGGCTGGCGCGCTATTGTCCTCAGAACGGGCAAACCATAGCGACATGATCTGGCCCAGCCGACCCGGACAAGGGTTTGGGGAGAGGAGATCGTCCGGGCGAAGGTGGAAGGCGGCCAGGTGGTTTGGTAGGTCCCAGCCGCCCTCCGAGGGACAAGGTATAATCCTTGTATTCCTTAGAAGCTTGCGCTGATGCCAGCAACAACACCCGCGCTGCCGATGCCGGATACATTGGTGTCAACGTAGGTGACAGACAGCGAGAATTGCTCGAACGCATATGATACGCCTAGGTTCCAGTCCCACTTGTCGTTGCCGAAGGCGCCGTCTTCATAAGCGACATGGCCGGCGAGCGAGAATGGCGTTTCCCCAAGCGGCATGCTGCCGTCCAGATAGAGATAGATGTTGTCGGTGCCGCCTACATTGTCCTGGTCCCAGACATAGGCTGCGCCCGCTGTCCAACTGACAGTTTCCTGGATGGTGCCACCAACCGAGCCATACAGTTCTACATAATAGGTGTCGGATGAGCCTGGGTAGGTATAGGCAAGCACACCAATGTCTGTGGAAAGGTCACCGATCTGGCTGGCGTAACCTGCGTAGATATCAAGCTCAAGCTCGGAGCCGGCATAACTCTCGATCGAGCTGCCCCAGGTGCCGATGTAGAAGCCGCTTTCGTGGCTTACGTCGAAGCCGCCCTGGAATGCCATATCTTTGTCAGACAACGACAGGCCACGAAAACGGTAGTCGGTCACGAGCGCCGCATTGGCGGAAAGCGAGAAGGCGGACGCGCTGTCTTGTGCGGAAGCGGCTGGGGCTACAGCCGCGCCAGCGAGCAGGGTGGCGCCAAGAAAAAGTGATTTTTTCACAGTCAAAAATGATTTAGTGGGCATGGTTTCCTCCGATAATAAATCTGTGTTTTTTGATCCATTCGAAGGCCTAAACAGCAAACTGTGTGCCAATTTGTAATATTCTTATAAAACAGCGGGAATCTGGGATATTTTCTGTTTCATTTGTAACGGAATGCGACATCAAATGATGAAAATATGTCCAATGATTAAAAAATAGACAGGTTGTAGTCACGAAATTGTGCAGCTCCGGGCTTGAAAACAAACCGTGAACAAGGCAGTCTGCCCCAAGTCGAGTCTTTGATATGCGGAGCCCACCATGATTCCTGACGGCGCCAATGTGCCTTTCGTTCCCCACAGGCCGGAACGCCCGGAGAAATCCGAGGCGGGCATTGCCTTCGAACTGGTGAGCGAATTTACGCCGTCAGGAGACCAGCCCACGGCTATCAAGGAGCTGGTTAGCGGTATCGCCGACAAGGAGCGCGACCAGGTGCTTCTGGGGGTTACGGGCTCTGGCAAGACCTACACCATGGCTAAAATCATTGAACAGACCCAGCGCCCGGCACTGATCCTGGCGCCCAACAAGACGCTGGCGGCCCAGCTCTATGGCGAGTTCAAAAGCTTCTTCCCCAATAACGCGGTGGAATATTTCGTTTCCTACTATGATTATTACCAGCCGGAAGCTTACGTGCCGCGCACCGACACGTTCGTGGAGAAGGAAGCCACGATCAACGAACAGATCGACCGCATGCGCCACTCGGCCACGCGTGCTATTTTGGAGCGCGACGATGTGATCATCGTGGCGTCCGTCAGCTGCATATACGGTATCGGGTCTGTTGAGACCTACACGGCCATGACCTTCGCGCTGAAGGCGGGCACGGAAGTGGATCAGCGCGAATTGCTGCGCCGCCTTGTGGCCATGCAATATACCCGCAATGACGCCGCCTTCCAGCGCGGCACCTTCCGGGTACGCGGCGACGTGATCGACATCTTCCCAAGCCACTATGAAGACCGGGCCTGGCGTTTGATGATGTTCGGCGATGAGATCGAGGAAATCGTGGAGTTCGATCCGCTGACGGGTGAGAAGGTGCGCACGCTCGACATGGTGAAAATCTATGCCAACAGCCACTATGTGACGCCGCGGCCAACGCTTGACCAGGCGATCAAGCATATCAAGGCGGAGTTGACGGAGCGGCTCAAGTGGTATGAAGACCGGGGCCGGATTCTTGAGAGCCAGCGGCTGGAGCAGCGCACCCGTTTTGACCTTGAGATGATGGAAGCCACCGGCGCCTGCGCGGGCATTGAAAACTACAGCCGGTATCTGACGGGCCGCCGCCCGGGCGATCCGCCTCCAACCCTGTTTGAATATATCCCCGAAAACGCGCTGTTGTTCGTGGACGAAAGCCACGTCAGCGTCAGCCAGATTGGCGGCATGAGCCGGGGCGACGCCAAGCGTAAATCCACGCTGGCGGACTATGGCTTCCGGCTGCCGTCCTGCATGGACAACCGCCCGCTGAAGTTCGAGGAATGGGACGCCATGCGCCCGCAGACGGTTTATGTGTCCGCCACCCCGGGCGACTGGGAGATGGAGCGCACGGGCGGCGTGTTCACCGAACAGGTCATTCGCCCCACGGGCCTGATCGACCCCGAGATTGACATCCGCCCGGTTGAAACCCAGGTGGATGACCTGATGCACGAGGCGCGCAGGCAGGCCGAAAAGGGTATGCGCGTGCTGGTCACCACGCTGACGAAGCGCATGGCCGAGGACCTGACGGAATATCTGCACGAGAATGGCGTGAAGGTGCGCTACATGCATTCGGACATCGACACACTGGAGCGGATCGAGATCATCCGCGATCTCAGGCTTGGCGCCTTTGACGTGCTGGTGGGTATCAACCTGCTGCGCGAGGGTCTGGATATCCCCGAATGTGGGCTTGTGGCCATATTGGACGCGGACAAGGAAGGTTTCCTCCGGTCAGAGCGATCGCTGGTGCAGACCATTGGGCGGGCGGCACGGAACGTGGAGGGCCGCGTGATCCTGTACGCTGACAAGATCACCCGTTCGATGAAGGCTGCGATTGACGAGACCGACCGCAGGCGCGCCAAACAGCTGGCCTATAACGAGGCACATGGCATCACCCCGCAGACGGTGAAGAAGAACATCGGTGATTCGATGGCTGACGTGTCGGCGGGCGATTATGTCACTGTGGATATCGGCGGCGACGCCCAGCATCTGGTGGGCTCGAACCTCAAGAAGCATCTGGAGGACCTCACAGCCAAAATGCGCACGGCTGCAGAGAATCTGGAGTTCGAGGAAGCTGCAAGATTGCGCGACGAAATCCGCAAGCTGGAGGCGGGCGAGCTGGGGATTTCAGATCCGCGCGTCAAGCCCAGGGGGCGCGCCACCGGCGGCCGCCCCGGCACGCGCACCAAAAAGGCCAAGTCCACACCGAAGCTTTACTAGGGGGCGCACGATGACACGCGATGAATTCGATGCTTACTGTAAGTCTCTAACAGCTACCACGAACGTGGTGCAGTGGGGTAACTCGTCCGTCTGGAAGGTGGGAGGGAAAATCTTCACCATCTGCTCGCACTGGGGACCGGTGGACCGGGACTGCATCAGCTTCAAATGCACCGACCACAGCTATCAGGTACTGTGTGAACTGCCGGGCGTGGTGCCAGCGCCGTACCTCGCGCGCGCCAAATGGGTGCAGGTGCAATCGGGCGAGACGCTCACAGACGATGATATCAAAAGCTATATTGAGGAAGCACACGCCATTATCGCCACCAAGCTGACCAAAAAGCAGCAGCGGGATCTGGGGCTGCTGCCCGCCTGATTGGCAAATTTTGCTATTAGCGGCCCGGTGGATTTGTGTCGAGTGTGGCCTTGAGTGCAGTCACGCGGGGCCCTGCCCAGTCCTTCAAATACGCCAGACGCATATCCGCTTCAGACAGGCGCATCAGATACCCCAGCAGATAGTCATAAGGCACGGCCACAGTGAAGGCGCCTGCCCCGCGGGATGCCGAGCGCACATCCACCCGGAGGGTCGAGCCGGCTTTGACAGCTGCCGTGATATCTTCGAACGCCAGCCGGATGACATATTCCTCGAAGAAGGAGGGATAGTAGGGTGCATTGTTGCTGTAGCGGTCCACCAACGTCAAATTTCGGCCCGCGCCACCAAGGGTGGCCCAGCGGTAATTCTTCCACCAGCCGCGACGATTGGCGTAGGCTTCCGCCGTTGCGTTCCGCGCATCCAGTTGGTCCTGGTCCACAGTGTCGGAAAATTTCACGGTCAGGTAAATCTGCGGGCTGAGCGTGCCGGACACGGGATCATAATAGGTGCGGATGAAATAGCCCACATGGCCGCCATTGCTGCTGAGCGCCAGAATGGCTTCGGCCGAGCTGATGCTGGCATCAGCCCCACGGATACGAAGTCGGCTGTTGCCCGGATCGCGGAAGATGCCGGACTTTTTATAGACAGCCTGAATGTAGGACAGCTGCTTCGAGGCTTCCCTCCGGGCCTTTTTCAGTCGCTTGGCCTCGGCCTTTGCGCGCTTCTTTTCTTCCCGCAGGCGAGCCTTTTCCGCCTTCTTCTTGGCCTTCAGGACAGACTTGAGATGCTTTTTCTCGTCGCGGGAAAGCGGCTTGGTGTCGACAGCCTGCAGTTCCGCAATCGTCATTTCCTCATAGGGCTTGTTGGGTGTGTCGGCCAATACCGGGCCGGATAAAAAGGTCAAGGCAAGTGCGAGCGCTAACAACTGTTTCATGATCATCCCCCATCTTGGATGGTGGGAGAATAGCAAGAACAAAAAGAGAACACAAATAAATTGTGCCAATGCAACTGACTGGAGTGCTTAGGTTCCGGCCTTGGCACGCAGGGCGGCGCGCAGGCGTTCCACCAGCTGTTTGTCAGCTGCTGCCAGATAGTTTTCTTCCGCCGTTCGGGCGAAATAGCCGACCAGATAGGCGAAGGGTATTTCGAGCTGCATGTCGCCTGAGACTTCCGAATGCAGCGTGACCCTGATGCCGCTGCCCACCTTGACCGGTGCGAACAGGTCTGCGGTCTCAACCGGAATTTCAAGTTCCTCGGTTGCGCCAAGCCTGGCTTTGCCGGTGCGCCCTTCAAGGGTGGCGACTGCCAGGTCGATCAGTGTATTCTTTTTGAGGTAGCGTGCAGTATAGCCGTTCCACTGGTGCATGCGGGCGCCCGCGGTGCGGCGACGCGAGGCGGGCATCAGCGTGGTATCGTCTTCCACGGCTTCCGACCCGGTTGTTTCCACCACAATCCAGGACCTGACGGTGCCTGTGGTTTCATCGCGGTGGGAGGCGACATAATATTCGATGATGCCGCGTCGCCCCAAAATCATTAAATTCCTGGCGCTCAAGGACTGGCCACGGGCTTCCTGTCCTGTGCCCTCTGTACCATCATATAACTTGGTCAGCCGGTAGGCCCGCTCAGCCATCTTGTGCATGTCGGTGAAGCTCAACACTGCAGTGTCCTCGGCGGTGGCATCGCCGGCTGCCGGTGCCAGCAGGCATAGGCCCAAGGCAAGCGTGGCCAAAATCAGTTGTTTCATGATTGGTTATCCCCCCCAAAAAAGTGCCAGTCTGTCAATCGATCCCATTTACCGTGCTGCGGCGCTCGAGCTGCATATTGTCTTTCCAGACACCGTGCAGCTTGCCGATACGTTCCCTCACACCGAATACGCGAAAACCACAGGCCTCGTGTATCGCACGCGACGCTTCGTTTTCGGGGAAAATGCCCGCTTGAAGCGTCCAGAGACCAAGCTCTTCCGAGCGTTTGACCAGGGCATTGAGAAGCAATTTGCCCACACCCTTGCCGCGCGCGTCCTCCCCCACATAAACGCTGACTTCCGCCACACCGCCATAAACGCAGCGGTCGGACACCGGCCACAGGATAGCCCAGCCCAGGATCTCGTCGCCTTCCACGGCCACAAGGGCGCTATTTTTCACGCTTTTTCCTTCAAAATCGGCTTGTGCCTTGGGCGTGGTCTCGAAAGTCGCGAGGCCGGTTCTGATGCCCTCCTGGTAGATGCGGTCCACATCGGGCCAGTCAGCAGGGCAATAGTCGCGGGTTGATATCATTTCTGGGAACTCCTTGATCCCTAAAAATCTAGCGCTGAAACCATGAGCCGGGCAAGGCGTAAGTTTCCATAAATCGATGATGTATGTTCATGAGTTCGGGTCGCCATTGCGGGCATCTGTGCGCTGTAAGGCCCGACGGATAAAACCGGGCAGGCGCGGGGTGATGCGCCTGATTTTCCCGTTGGTTACGGGGAAGCGGGCGCGTGTGCGCCTGATCCAGCGCTTTAGTCTGGGGTTGAAGGCGGCCACAGCCAATCCAAGGGCGATCAGGACGATACCGGTTGGTATGGGGAGCGGCAGCGTGATGGCGCCAAGGGTTGCCAGAAGAATAGCCAGGGGCAGAGCGGCCCATTTCAAAAGACGCAGGCGAGCGCGGGTCCATCTCAGGGAAGGAGGTTTCATATTTGTTGCCGGGTCCATACGCAGATTGGCACTGTTCATGCCTGGGAAATGTCTCATAATTATGACTGCAGGCCGGGGGGTGTGGCATTTTCCCGCAACTTGTGGCCTAAAGGGTACAGAGATCAAAGAATTAGGGGAGAACATGATGGAAAATGCACTTTTGGGCCCAGTTCTGGGGCAGGTAGCGGTGACAATTTTGGCTTTCATTATGCTGTTTGTTCGGCGGATACCTGCATTGACTTCGATGAAGGCAACGAACGCGCAACTGCAGGACAAAGCCAATTTGGCGCTGCTGCCGGACAAGGCCAAATTTGCGGGCGAGAACTATAACCACCAGTTCGAGATGCCGGTGCTTTTCTACGTTTTATGTTTGGGGGCCATGGCTACCGGGCTGGGTGACGCGCTGACGGTCCAGCTGGCATGGGCATATGTGGGCCTTAGGCTGGTTCACCATGTAATTCACGTGACTTACAATAAAGTGATGCACCGCTTCGCGGTATTTATGCTCAGCGGGCTTGTGATTGTTGCAATGTTCGGTCAGATTGCCTTCAAATACTGGAGCATCTGATGGCGGATTTTTTCGATCATATCACGGATAAGCACAAAGCTTTCGTTGAAGACCAACCCATGTTTTTCACGGCAACTGCCTGTGCAGAGGGGCGTATCAACCTGAGCCCCAAGGGCATGGACTGTTTCCGGGTGCTGGGACCCAAGCTGTGCGGCTATCTGGATATGACCGGAAGCGGGAATGAAACATCCGCCCATATCAGGAACGACGGGCGCATTACGCTGATGTTCAACAGCTTCACGCGGAATGCGCTGATTTACCGGGTTTACGGTCGGGGCCGGGTGGTGCGGCCGCACCATCCTGAATTCGCTGAGCTGAAGCCGCAATTCCCGGACCTGCCTGGGGCCCGCCAGATTATCCTGGTGGACGTGGAAAGCACGCAAACCAGTTGCGGCTATGCCGTGCCTGAGATGGAGCTGGTTGCCGAGCGCCAGACCCTGAAGAAATTCGCTGAGGCCCGGGGGGAAGACGGTATTCGCGACTATCAGCAACAGAAAAACCTTGTTTCAATCGACGGGTTCGAAACGGGCCTGAACGACTGATGCTATGACCGAAGTATTTGAAGACCATAATCGCCTGATCCCCGTCCGCACGGGACTGTCCGCGTCTGACGCTCAGTTGCTGAAGTCCGTGCTGAACGCCAATGGTGTGGATGTGTTTCTGACCAACGAGAATATGGGCTCCATGAACATCGGCCTGCGAACAGATGTTATGGTACGGGCGATCGACAAGGTGCGGGTGGATGCCGTTCTCAACAAGGTGGCGACCATGCCGCGCTGCCAGCTGCCAACGCGGCTGGACGAGGACGGTGAAGAAATTGCCTGCCGCCACTGCGGGTCCGAGCGGGTGCATCCGTTTGAGGGGGCGGTGCCAACCATCATCCCTGGCATCAAGCTGAAGGCCACAAAGGGAGAGCGCTGGTACCACTGTTTGCAGTGCGACAGCTATTTCAAGAACGGCGTGTCACGTACAGCCAGCTTCCCGCTCGCCCTGATGTGGGGCGCCACCTTGGCGGCGCTCACCCTTGGCATCATCTGGCTGATCGAGTTCCTGCGCTGGCTATAGGCTTCTAAAGGTTCTCCGAAATCGGAAGGGTGCGTACACGCTTGCCACTTGCCGCAAAGATCGCATTCGTCAGGGCCGGAATAAGCGGCGGTAACGCCACTTCGCCGGTGCCGCGAGGGTCTTCGTCGCCAAAGTCCATGATCCGGACATTGATTTCCGGGGGAGCCTCGCCGATCCTCATCATCTGATAGCTGTCGAAGTTGTTGGTGACGGGCACGCCGTCCTCGAAGCGGAAATTACCGTATTTGGCAGCCGAAAGCCCGTCGTTTATGCCGCCCTCCACTTGCGCCCGCACGCCTAGGGGGTTAACTGCCAGGCCACAATCGATGGCGCTGGTTACCTTGTGGACCCGATAGTCGGTGTCACCGATCATCTCAATTTCAACGACATGGGCGCAGGTGCCTGAGAATGTGTGATAGATGGCAATACCCTGGCCCCAGCCGTCCGGCATGCGGCGGCCGTATCTGGCATCTTTTGCAACAGCCTTAAGAATTTTGCGGAAGCGCTCGTATTCCAACAAAGGAAAGGGCCATGTATCCAGTTTCTGAAAATCCTTGCGGCTGTATAGGTCCAGCAGGAAGTCCAGCGGGTCCTTGCCTGCCGCTATGGCCACTTCATTCAGGAATCCCTGAATAACCCAGGCCGCAGTATTATGCTGGGGCCCGCGCCAGGGCCCGCGCCGGACGTTATTTTCAATGTAACCCCATTCGCCTCTATAGTTGTCCACGAGGCCCATCGGCGGTTCCATGGCCGCGTTCCTGATCCAGCCGTCTGCCGCCGTTCTGACGTGCCAACCGGTCAAGCGGCCTTTTGCGTCGACTGCGGCGCGCATCCGGTACATGGCTGATGGGTTTACGTGGTCCTGCTCCATCTCGTCTTCGCGGGTCCAGGTGACTTTCACCGGCGCACCGATCGCTTTTGAAAGAATACAGGCCTCCATGACAAAGTCGGGCGCATATTTGCGGCCAAGGCCGGTGCCACACCGCATCACATTGCTGGTGATCTTGCTTATGGGCAGGTCCGTTGCCGCGGCCGCCGCATTGATGGATTCGGTAATCGACTGGTGGCTGGTCCAGATTTCAGCGCTGTCTGCCTTGACGTCTGCAATGCAGTTGTGGGGCTCCATACAGGCATGCGCCCAGTGGGGGTGATAATAGGTTGCTTCGATGACTTTATCGGCTTCAGCCATTGCTTTGGCCAGGTCGCCGCCTTCTTTGCTGTCAGCCACCTCGCCGGTTTCCAGATGCTCGGCCATTCGGGCTTTCAAAACAGCGCTGCTTTCGCCAGCGGCCCTGCTGCCGTCCCACTCGATTTCTGCCATGTCGGCTGCTTTTTTGGCCCGCCAGAAGCTGTCGGCGATAATGGCAAGGCCAGCTGGCAGGATACGGGGCCTGGAAAGGTCATCCGGTCTGCGGGCAATCTCAACAACATGCTTGACCCCAGGCAAGGCAAGAAGCGCGTCGCGGTCATAGGAAACCAATGATCCGTTCAGGTGTGGACACCGCCGGATAACAGCGTGTTTCATATCCGGAATGTCGGAATCTATGCCGAAGATGGGCTGGCCCGTGGCAATGGCCGTGGCATGGACATTGCGCTGATCCTTGCCGATCAGGGTTCGGTCCTTGGCTGCTTTCGGGGTCGCATTCCCTCTTAAGACGGTATAATCCGTCCGCCGAGTGTCCGAGACAAGATACTTATAGGGAAGGCTTACCTTTGTGTTCTTGTTGTAAACGGCGCCGTTCCTTGTTTCCAGGTGGTTAAGGGGAACGCTCCAGCGGATTGCGGCCGCATGCAGGAACAGGTCACGGGCGTATGCGGCTGTGTGCCTTAGTGGCCCCCAGACCATCATGGTGGATAGGCTGCCGCCCGCACCTTGTGGCATCGGGCCTTCACTGGCGCGGCCCTCTGCATCGGCATGACCCTGAAAGGCCATCATTTCAATGCCGGTCTGATTGGGGTCGAGATCCAGCTCTTCCGCGATGATCTGTGCCGCTGTTGTGATCATGCCCTGGCCCATATCCGGGATTGGGACACAAACAAAAATCTGGCCGTCCTCGGTGAAGCGCAAGCAAGGCGTCACGTTGCCACTATTGTCGGTGTCGGTTGCTAGGACGGATGGAGTAGACGAAATGCTGAGTATCAGGGCTGTTGTGCCAGCGGCGGATTTCAGGAAGGATCGGCGGGATACATGGTTTGTCATCGTGCGTCTCCTTATGCGCCAGCAAGGTTCTGTGCGGCCAGTTTGATGGCCTTGCGGATGCGGTAATAGCTGCCACACCGGCACAGGTTGTCGATGCCGCTGTCGATATCGTCGTCCGTGGGGTTGGGCACCTCCTTGAGGAAGGCGGCCGCTGCCATGATCTGTCCGGCCTGGCAGTAACCACACTGTGCCACATCTTCCTTGATCCAGGCCTCTTGGACCGCGTGCAGGCGCTCGCCGTCGGCAAGGCCTTCAATGGTGGTGATGGACGTGCCGTGAAGGGCCGCCATGGGGACAGAGCAGCTACGGGCCGCTTCGCCGTCTATATGCACGGTACAGGCGCCGCACTGGCCGATACCGCAGCCAAACTTTGTGCCCTTCAGGCCCGCGTCTTCGCGCAAGTGCCACAGAAGTGGCATGTCGCCGTCGCCGCTGAAGCTTGCGGCCTTACCATTAATCTTGAAGGTGACAGTTGTCATGATGCTCTCCCCGCTGATGAACACTCACCGGGGAGGAGTTTACGTTACGAGGTAACGATTGTCGCGGCGCTTGGTCGCATTGCCGCGTCGGCTTGCCGCAAACCTTATATCAATAGCTTAGCTGATCGAAGATCGGGTCTACGCCGCCCCATGTGCCGTGATACTTGTGCAGGATCTGGTCTGCTGGCGTCATACCGGTCTCGATGCTTTCCCAAAGCGAATTGAGGAAGCCTTGTTCGGTATCGCCACTTGAAGACAAGCGTGCGCGCTTCCTGAGGCCCAAGTCTGCAATCTTGAGTACTTCTTCCCCGAGGTCGCGGAAGCAGCCGCCTTTCGGGTCCTGGGTCTCCAGGCCGCGGCGGGGGACATCATCGCGCATCTTGGCGACGTCGTCCGCGCTCCAGCGCTTCACCAGGTCGGCGGCGGCGTCCTGTGCTTCGGTGTCATACAGCAGCCCAACCCATAGGGCGGGCAGGGCACACAGGCGGTTCCACGGACCGCCATCGGCGCCACGCATCTCAAGGAAGGTCTTGAGGCGCACTTCCGGGAACAGGGTGGTCATATGGTCTTCCCAGTCCGCCATCGTGGGCAGTTCGCCCGGCAGGGCCGGCAGTTCGCCCTTCATGAAGGCGCGGAAGCTTTGGCCGGATGCGTCGATATATTTGCCGTCCCGACGCACGAAATACATGGGGACATCCAGCACATGGTCTACCCAGCGCTCAAACCCCATGCCGCTTTCAAACACAAAAGGGAGGGTGCCGCAGCGGTCCGGGTCTGTGTCTGTCCAGATATGGCTGCGGTAGCTTTTGAACCCGTTGGGTCTGCCTTCCGTCAGCGGTGAATTGGCGAACAGTGCGGTCGCCAGTGGCTGCAGGGCCAGGCTGATGCGGAATTTTTCCACCATGTCGGCCTCATCCGCGAAATCCAGGTTTACCTGCACGGTGCAGGTGCGCAGCATCATGTCCAACCCCAGGCTGCCCTTCTTGGGCATATAGTTGCGCATGATGTCGTAGCGCGCCTTCGGCATGACGGGCACCTCTTCGCGCTTCAATGTTGGGTGGAAACCAAGTCCCAGAAAGCCGATATTCAGGCGTTCGCCAATCTCACGAGTACAGCGAAGGTGGCTGGAAGTTTCGTCACAGGTTTGGTGGATATTCTCAAGCGGTGCGCCGGACAGTTCAAATTGCCCGCCGGGCTCCAGCGTCACGGACGCGCCATTCTTTTTGGCTGCGATCAGCTTCCCGCCTTCTTCTACAGCTTCCCAACCATTGTCGACAAAAGCCTGCAATACATCCTTGATGCCGGGCAGGCCGTTTTGACCTTCCCACTCAAGAGGTGCCTTGGTGTCGCGGTGGAAAACGAATTTCTCGTGTTCGGACCCGATGCGCCAGCTGGACCGGTCGGGCTTCGAGCCCTGTTCCATATAGGTCACCAGCTGTGCTTTGGACTCGATGATGGCGCTTGACATAAACAGGGGTCCCCTCGACCGAACAATCGTGCTTAGAAAAAGTAGGGTCTAGATAAGCAGCAATCAAGAAAAGTAAACCCCGGTCACGCGTTAGTGAGGGTCCGGCGAGCCGCAGGTGAGCGCCAACCTGATCAAAAAGTCAGGGTTTATCTGGCTTTTGGCTGGGCAGGAAATTCAGGTGAAAAAATCTAATTTCTGTGTGCAGAAGACCCGTAGGGCACGTTGATGGCGCACGGATTGGCTGACAGGTCCATGCCGTAAATGTGCAGCGTGGTGGCTACTTTGTCGGTTGGATTGAACAGGCGGTGGATGCCCTCTGGGTTCGGGTTTACCGTTGCGACTGCACCGGCGCCGGCCATGATTTTGCCGTTCGAGCGCACGCCGCCTTCAGACGCATTGCAGCGATCATAGGTTTCACAGCCGATCTCACCTGAGATCACGCCCACACAGCCCCAGGCATTATGGCCATGGACCGGTGTTTCAGCGCCGGGCTGCCATTCAAGCTGCAGCACGGAGAAGAAACCCGAAGGGTGGGCGTACAACACCTTGCGCCGGTAGCCGCGCGCGTTCACCGGCGTGTCCGCGAAGTCTTCCAGCTCGATGCGGGGCAGCACATGTTCCATCAGGTGGGCAATCTCATCCTTGTGGCAATCGGGTGCCGCACAGGCAACAGCCGTGCAGGCCTCCTGCACAAGGTTGGCGATATTGATGGTAGACTGGAAGGATGGAATTCCTTCTTTTGGCATGGCAATGTTCCCGCTAACCTAAAAATATTACTTAACGGGGTACAATATACCAATATATAGTCAGTAATTGTTTGCTATTTTCTGGATTAAATGGCTGGTCTGTGAAAAATTTTTCCCTAAACAGCGTTTAAGTGTCACCAATCACCCAAAGCGGATTGCCACAGGCTGATGGCGGACATGGCGGCTGTGTCCGCCCTGAGGACACGCGGCCCCAGGGCTACGACCACCGTATTGGGGTGGGACCGGATGAGCGCGCGCTCATGGTCGTCAAAGCCACCTTCCGGGCCGATCAGGATGCCCCAGGGGCGGGGATTTGATTTATTGTCGGCCGCCTGAAGCGCCACGTGGGCCGGTGTGCCTGTCAGGTCCTCGTCACAGAACATGATCTTGCGGTCCATCGGCCAGTCGGCGATCAGTTTCTCCAACTTCACGGGTTCGCCGATTGTCGGCACATTGAGGCGTTCGCACTGTTCTGCGGCCTCAACGGCGTTTGCAAACAGGCGGTCGGTCTTCACCCGGTCCACGATGGTGCGGCGCGTCAGCATGGGTACCATATGGCTGACGCCCAGCTCGGTGGCTTTTTGCGCCATGAAGTCCAGCCGGGCCTTTTTGATGGGGGCAAAGGCAAGCCACAGGTCGGGCTCTGTGCGCTGCTCCCTGATCCTGGACTCCAGCCGGAGCGTTACAGCTTTTTTCTGGACCGCTGCGATCTCGGATGCCCACTCGCCGTCCCGGCCATTGAAAAGCGCCACCTGGTCGCCCGTGCGGGCGCGCATCACATTGGCCAGATAATGTGACTGGTCCGGCCCCAGCGTCAGGCTGCCGTCACCGGGCAGGGCTGTGTCCACATACAGGCGGTGCTGGATTTTCTTGCTCATGCGTCTTGGTCCGGCTCAGGGAATGTCATTTCCCCCTGATGCCGCGAAGAGGGCGTCATCGCAAGGAAATTTTCTTGTCGCGCGTGTGTGCTACGCTACCTCATGGAGGGGGCGAACGGCCAACAGAAGGGAAACATCATGATCAGGAAACTCGGTGCACTTGCGCTCGTGGGCCTTATGGCAGGCACAGCCGTATCTGCGGAGCCGGTTGAAATCTCGAACGACAGTTTCAAATGTCTCGCCGACATGCAGAAGGTGCGGCATTTCTTTGTCGATAATCTGTTGGGTGACCTTGAGGCCACGCTTGCTGTTGCCAACAACAAGAAGGGCGGCGTGTATCCACCCGGTTCCGTTGTGCAACTGGTGCCGACAGAGGTGATGGTGAAGCGCGAAGAGGGCTGGAGCCCGCGTACAAAAGACTGGGAGTTCTTTGAGCTTGATGTGTCTGCCGAAGGCAGTGAGATCAAGGTGCGCGGCACAGATCAGGCGGTGAACAAGTTTGGCGGCAACTGCCTTGAGTGTCACGAGCGCGCGCGCCCGCAGTGGGATATGATTTGTGAGCAGGGCCACGGCTGCCTGCCGATTCCGATCACCAGAAAGCAGATTGCCCAGATCCAGGCAGCTGACCCGCGCTGTGAACCGGAGGCCGCGAAAGCGGAAGATTAATCCAGCGTCTTGACCATATAGCGCACCAGCTTGCCATTTTTCAGCACGCCGGTGCCCACCTCAGCGAAGCCCATGCGGGCGTGGAAGGCGTCTGAGCCCGGGTTCGGCGGGTCGATATTCACTTCGCAGGCGATGGCGGGTTTGCCGGCTGCGCGGGCGCGGGCGAACAGGTCTTCATAAAGCGCGCGCGCAAGCCCCTGACCACGCGCGCTTTCAGCGGTGATGACCCGGTCGATATAAGCAAAGCTTGGGTACCGGCTTTGAAACCACAGGAAATTAGGGCTGGTGTAATCCGCCGTTTCATCGAATGCGATCAGGAAGGCTTTCGCGGGCGCAACCCCGCAGGCATAGAAGGCGCCGGCGACCATGGCCTGATATTCCTCAGGCCCGAGGTGCGAGGTTTCGCGCACATGGGCTTCATTCAGCGCCAGGATGTCGGCTTCTGCCAAGTTGCTAAGGGGTTGAATATCAACCATAAACACTCCTCTGATCACCTTGTCAGGATAGCCTGCTACTGAGCCTTGGTGCTAGCAATAATTCAAATTTTATGCGTTCCGTGACAGCGTATGCGGGTTGCCGTACACTCAAACCGAGCACTGAGGGCTCCCAAAATGGGAGCGACATCTGGTTGGAAGAGCCATGATACAGAATGTAGCGGGCGCAAATGCGCTTCAGCCGCGGTTGGCGGCAGCAAATGGATTGGACCCGGACCGTGACGCGCTGCGCTTCAACGGCGCCCAGGAACGCGGCTTTGCTTTTGGCAAGCGCAAGCCGGTTGTCGACCAGGTCCAGACATCCGAAACACAATCCCAGACACAGTCCCAGACAGTGGAAACCTATTCGGTGGGCACACAGCCCCCTGCCACTGGTGTTGACGGCGCGGATACAAATGCCGTGGCGGTCACCAGGGACGGCAGCTTCAATATCGATGTGACCATCTCAGGCGAAGACGGTGCAGGCGGTAAAGGGGTGGTCCATTTTGAGGAAGGCGGCAGCTACAGCTTCAGCCTTTCGGATCACCCCGGCGCCAAATACCGCCTGGTGGGCCTTGAAGGCGGGAACGGGGTTACGAACCCGAATAACATCAAGGGCACGATTTTTCTGAACGGGGCCGAGATCAAGCTGGGGGACCTCACGGACAAGGCTAGCGAGTTTTTGAAGAAGCGCGATGAGATCGCCGCCAAGGCAGAGGAGGCACCGGGCCAGGAGAAGAAGCGTGCGGGCGATATCACGCTGGATGACCTGAAGGCCGTGGGTCTTCTGTCCACGCCGGACGTGGGCGTACTGAACATCCATGATGACCGGTTTGACCGCTCGAAATTCACTGATAAGCAGGTGCTTTCCCTGAAGGTGGCGGCAAAGCTGGCGACGCAGGAAACGCTCAATCCGATCCGTGAAGACGAAGACGAGCGCAAAGGCCGGGGCCTGAAGCTCGGACACGCCAAAGAAGGCATCGGTTCCTATGGACGTGGGCTCAAGCTGGGGCACGAAAAGGCCCCGGGTGTTCTGGCCTTTTACGCCTGACCACAAGCGTCATTCGCCGACGTGATCGGCGAATCCACGATACCCTTAGACCCGCCGGTCGTGCCGGCGAGTGACGAATTTTCCATAGCTAAAAAGCCACGACCGCTTCAATAATCGCGCGGGCGTCAAGGCCGTCGGGCAAGCTGCCGTAGGCACCATGGCGCCCGAAGGGGTCAAGCCGGGTGCTGATGTATCCCTCTGCCACCGTGCCGGGCGCGCGTTCCATCAACAGTTTGGCGGATGCCAGCGTGGCCAGCCGTTCCGTCAGCCAACGGCCGCGGGCTTCATTCAGGCCGCCTGCGATGTTGTCTGTCAGGTCCGCCAGCGCGTCATCATAGTGGCTGGACGCGCCTTTGACTTCGCTGAGCCACCCGATGCCGGCTTCAAGGTTTTCACGCTCGCGCATCGCCACCCGCAGCAGATCCAGGCACATGACGCTGCCTGAGCCTTCCCAGATAGAATTCACCGGCAGTTCGCGGTAAATGCGCGCCAAAACGCCGTCTTCCACATAGCCGTTGCCGCCCAGGCATTCCATGGCTTCATATCCCAGTGTGGGGCCGCGTTTGGTGACCCAATATTTGGTCACTGGCGTCATCAGGCGGGCGTAGGCGGCGTTCATGGGGTCATCCATGCGCTCATAGGCGCCGGCGAGGCGGACGCTCAGGTGCGTGGCTGCGGCCACCTCAAGCGACATGTCGGCGAGGAGCGCCGTCATCATCGGCTGGTCGATCAGCTTTTTCTGGAACACCGTGCGGTAGCGCGCGTGATGGACGGCGCGGGAAAGCGCCTGCCGCATCAGCCCGGCGGACCCCAGCGCGCAATCAAGCCGCGTGTAGTTGGCCATGGTCATAATGTTGGCGATACCGCGGCCCTCGTTGCCGATCAGCACGCCTTCAGCTTTGTGGAATTCCACTTCACTGGATGCGTTCGATTTGTTGCCCAGCTTGTTCTTCAGCCGCTGGAAGCGGAGGCCGTTCACCGTGCCGTCAGCCCGGAAGCGTGGCACGAAAAAGACCGAAAGCGCGTTGCCGGTTTGGGCCAGCACCAGAAAGGCGTCGCACATGGGGGCGGACATGAACCATTTATGCCCGGTTATCAGGTAGGGCTGGCCCGCCCCGCCGTTTTCAACCGGTGTGGCCACGGTGGTGTTGGCGCGCACGTCCGTGCCGCCCTGCTTTTCGGTCATGCCCATGCCGATGGTGATGCCGGATTTATCCGCGATCGGGCGGAAGGTTGGGTCATAGGTGTGGCTGATCAGCTTTGGCAGCAGGCGTGCGAATAGGTCGGGCTGGTTCTGCAGCGCCGGGATGGCCGCGTGGGTCATGGTGATGGGGCAGATATGGCCAGCCTCGACCTGGCTCATCATATAATGCTTGGCCGCACGCGCCGCGCCCACGCCCAGGCCCTTTTCGCGCCCGTCGGTGGCCAGCGCGTCAAACGCGCCGCAGTGGATGCCCGCGCGCTTCGACATGTCCATGAAATGGTGGTAGGCGGGGTGGAATTCGACCGTGTCCTGCCGGTGGCCCTGTGTGTCGAACGTGTTCAGTTCCGGCAGGCGAGTGTTGGCCAGATGCGCCTGGTGGAAGGCCTCAGCGGTCCCGAGCTGCGCGCCGAACCGGTTCAGGTCCATCGCCGCCCAGCCCGCGCCCTCCGCCGTCAGCGCGGCCTTTAAGGGTGCGTCGGTCTCATAGAGGTTCACATGGTCATAGACCGGCGGCTGGTTGAACACCTCATGCGTGTCGAACTGATTTTCCATCGTCTGTCCCCCTTCTCTAGCATCCTACACCCAATTTAGGGCAGAGGGGAGAAGAGGGAAGCTTTGAAGCTTATCGTTCTGCAGCAAATTCCGAACATTCCGGTTCAGAATTCGACAGCTTCTCACACAACGCCATGAGTCTTTCCTTATACCCCGCGTATGCTAGAAGATTTTTTGAGCCTTCGACCATTTGGACGGTTTTGTCCTTTTTAGGGTTGAAGGTTAGTGGGACCAAAAACCCGAATTCCCCTTCTGAATTCTGAGCATTCTCCAGCTTGGAGGCCAGTGAATCTGCGTCGGTGAAGCCTGCGGTCCTGAAGTTTGCTTCCCCCTCTGAGACTACTAACTTGATCGGTGTATTATGATCAAATTGCCAGCCGAATTGGGCAAATGCCTTCAACGTTTCGGAATTGTCGTTGCCATCGGAAGTTGCTAGTTCGCTTTGTTCTCTGACCATGGCCTGAATGATATGATCGGATTTCCAGTCTAAGGTTGGTCTTGAGCTATAGCCGCTAATAAACGCGACCATCGCCAGGGCGATGTACAGAGATCCAATAGATCCTGCAGAGAGGTCGGCACCAAACACCTTGAAACGGGATTTTTGCAATTTCTCGCCAACTCCAGACAAGAAAAGACTAAATGAAAGCTTGGTGGCGTATATGCCCCCGAGGATGAAAAGAACTGCTATGAAAGCATTAACCAATGTGTGGGTCAAATCTGGCGCCATGGCTGAACCCCTTGAGATTTTGTTGGGGTTATAGTGCGGTACTCAGCCTTGATCGTCAATGACAAGGACCCTTGCCTGCGCAGCCACTGGCTGTTTTGCACGCTCATGGATTGTATTCTTGCGCTCTCGTATAAGCCTCAAATACTCAGTTTTCACCTTTTAGCCCCGCCACTCGCTTGGGGCTTTGCCGGTCCAGCGTTTGAAGGCGCGGGAGAAACTGGAGGCCTCAGAAAAGCCCACCAGATAGGCCACCTCATTCACGCTGGCCTTGCCGCCTTCCAGATAGCTGATCGCCATGGTGCGGCGCAGGTCATCCAGCAGGGTCTCGAAATTCAGGCCCTCGGCCTTCAGGCGCCTGTATAGCGTCGGGCGGCTGATGCCCATCATTTCCGCCACCTTTTCCATCGAAACCTCGCCCTTGTGCAGCATCGGCAGCACGGCCTTTTCCACTTGTCCGCGCAGGGTTTCTGAGGCCTCCAGCTCGCGCATCAGGGCGTCCGCGTGGTCAGACAGCACGCCGAAGGCATAGCGGTTCTTGGGGCCGGTTGTCAGCTCAAGCCAGCTTTTGTGTGCCTTCAGCGCGTTCCATTTTGCGCCGAAGGTTACGGGCACCCCGAACATCTCTTCATAGACTTTCCAGTGCACGGGCTTGTCGTGGGTCACGTGAAAGGCGCGGTAGGGCAAGGCATCGCCAAAGAAGCGGCTGAAATCCCCCACAAAGCGGGCGAACACGGTTTCTGTCAGCTCCGGCGTCATGTTCGGGTTGGGGCGCTGGTCGATCACCCAGACACAGTCGCCGTCTTCCTCCAGCCGGAAGCGCTGCTTGCCTTCGCCCACGCCGGTGTCCAGCACCAGCTTGGCGTAGCGGTTCATCTGCTGGAAGCCTTCGCCCACGCTGTTGGACGCAAAGGAAATCAGCCCGACAATGGAAAAGTCGTCAAACCGGCTGGCTTTGCCGTACTGGAGTGCCAGGTCCGGCCGGTTCAGCTGTTTGACGGCCGCGCGGATGAGGCCCACAAAGGCGGTGGCGGGCAGGCGGGCGTCCTGGTCATCGAGGGGCGCGTTCTCAAGCCCCACGGCTTTCAGAAGGGCCTCGCGGTCCCCGCCTTCCCCGACGGCAAAATTCAAAAGGTCCCGGATCAGCCCGGCGGCAACTGTTGGCATGATGTATCCCCTCGCGCGCCCTGCTGCCACCTTGCGTGATCTTCTGGGCTAAGTGTTTGATCGCTGCGGTCATTGTGATGCTGCCGCCAGCTTCTTATCTATAGGACATAAATAAGAAAGTCGGCAACGACCGGCAAGACGCGAGGAAATATAATGTCTGATATCACGATGGACGCCGGCACCCCGGTGCGTCCAAAGCGGGCCCGTAACTGGCTCGACCTTTCCGCAAAAACCTGGTTTGTCGTCACGGCCATCGGCCAGTGGCTGTTTGTGGCCTATATCGCGGGCTATTATGGCAAGCGCTTTGCTTCGGGCGGCGTGGGCGGCTTCGCGGACACCCATTTGGCCAATGGCTTCATGGCAGGGGACAGCATGGGCAATGTGGCGCTGGCGATCCATATTCTGGTGGCGGGGCTGATCATTGCCGCCGGGCAGATCCAGCTGGTGCCGGGTATGCGCAACAAAGTGCCGCGCCTGCACCGCTACAGCGGCTGGTTCTATATGATTGCGTCGGTGCTTGTCTCGATCGCCGGGACGTATCTTGTCTGGACCCGCCCGCGGGTGATTGGCTCGCTTATTCAGGATATTGGCGTGACCGGCAGCGGCGTGCTGGTGATGGCCTTTGTGCCGCTCGCGCTCTATTACGCCATCAAGCGGGATTTCGCCGCGCACCGGCGCTGGGCGCTGAGGCTTTTCATGGTGGTGAGTGCGGTGTGGTTCCTGCGCCTGATGACTTTCGGCTGGTTCCTGACAACTGGCGGCATCGGTATTGACGGCAAGACCTTCTCAGGCCCGTTCCTCTATGTGGTCAGCTTTGCGCAGTATCTGCTGCCGCTTGCGGTGCTCGAGCTGTATTTCTGGGCCCAGAAGGGCAAGAACAAGGCGCATCGCGGCAAGGTTGCCGGTGTGGTGTTCCTGATGACAGCCTTCATGGCTGTGGGCGTTGTGGGCATCAGCAGTTTCTCCTGGATTCCCAAGATATTTGGCTGATCGGGGCCTGTAATCAAGGATACTGGCTGCGTTGGCGTGGGCGCGCAGCAGCCAGTACACGGCATGGAGCTTTGGTTCCGTGCCGCTAAACTATTCTTGGCCTTGCCAAATTTCCCCGATATGCAAGGATGCTTGCAAGCATGGTTAATGATTGGGGAGCCACAGATGGCACAGGACGTTCCGGTAAGCTGCACATGCGGCAAGGTGAAAGGCGTCATCAGGGGGCTGGCGCGCTCGAACAGCAATCATGTGCAGTGCCCGTGCAAGGGGTGTCAGTCTTATGCCCACTATCTGGGCCGTGCGGACGACATGATGGACGGGGTCGGCTATTCGAATATCTTCCAGATTGACCCGGCCAGTTTCGAAATCACCGAAGGGCATGACCATCTGGCCTGCGTGCGCATGACGCCCAAGGGGCCACTCCGCTGGTTCACAGACTGCTGCAAAACGCCGCTGGGCAACACTTTGCCGAAAGGCGGTATTCCTTTCATTGGTGTGCTGCCTATCTGCACCGGCCATAAGGGGACAGACCCGGCCGTGGTTGATATGGTTGGACCCGTGCGGGCGGTGGCCAATGAAAAACGGCCGCAGAGTTTCGGCCAGAAGCTCAAGACCTGGGGCATGCTCGCGCACCTGATGCGCCTGACGATCTGGTGGCGCATTCGCGGCGGCAAGAGCTGGAAACCTTTCTTTGACAAGGACACCCTGCGGCCGATCCGGAAACCGATCACGATTTCAGACGCTGAGCGCGAGGCACTTGAAGCCAAGGTGATCTGATCTGGCTTGACTTATCGCGTGCCCGCGCGTACGCCGCTAGGCATGTTTTGGCGCACACAAAAAGACGTGGTGAAAACGGCGGATGCCGTTGAGGGCAGTTTTGTCTATCGGCATGCGCCGAAGGCCGTGCGGCCCTACCTGAAGCTCGCGCGGATGGACCGGCCCGTTGGCACGTGGCTCTTGCTGTGGCCGTGCCTGTGGTCGACAGCGCTGGCGGCAGACGGCGCGCTGACGCTGCATCATGCTTACCTTATGCTTCTGTTCGCCATCGGCGCGCTGGTGATGCGCGGCGCAGGCTGTACCTATAATGACATTATCGACCGGGACTTCGACGGCGCGGTCGAGCGCACCAAAAGCCGCCCCATTCCGGCTGGTGAGGTCAGCCTGAAGGGCGCCTGGGCCTTCCTGGTGCTGCAGTGCCTGATTGGCTTCCTGGTGCTGATCCAGCTGAATGTGTTCGCCATTATGGTGGGGCTGGGCTCGCTTGTGCTGGTTGCAGCATATCCCTTTATGAAGCGCATCACCTACTGGCCGCAGGCGTGGCTGGGGCTGACCTTCAACTGGGGCGCGCTTGTCGGCTGGGCCGCAGTGCGCGGCAGCCTGGACTGGCCAGCGGTCATTTTGTACGCAGGTGGCCTGTTCTGGACGCTGGGGTATGACACGGTTTATGCCCATCAGGACAAGGAAGATGATGCGCTGATCGGCGTCAAGTCGACGGCCCTTGCACTGGGGGCGAAAACCCGGCCTGCCATCAGCTTATTCTACTGCTTATTTATTTTTGCCCTTTTGGGCGCAGGAATCCTTGCAAATCTGGGCATAATCTATTATCCCGTGCTCGCGTTTGCGGGGCTTCACCTCGCCGCACAGATCAGGCGCGTCAACATTGATGATGCTGCCGTCTGTTTGGAAGTTTTCCGCTCGAACATCGCGTTTGGCTGGATCGTGTTTGCGGCCCTTCTTCTGGGGCAAGCCATCCAGTAGCCTCCCCGGCGTCCACTCTGGTGTTTGTGCGATTTTTTGAGTAGCCCCATGCTAGGTTTTCGGGGCAAATTAAAGGACGCATATCCATGGATATCAAGAAGATCTCCGTTGGCGAAAACGCCCCTTGGGACGTGAACGTTATCATCGAAGTGCCAGCTGGCACCGAACCCGTGAAGTATGAGCTCGACAAAGAATCAGGCGCATTGTTCGTGGACCGCATCATGCACACCAGCATGCGCTACCCATGTAACTATGGCTTCATCCCGCACACGCTGGCGGATGACGGCGATCCTGTAGACGTGCTGCTGGCGAACCGCACCCCGATCATGCCGGGTGCTGTTGTGCGCTGCCGTCCGCTTGGTGTTCTGATCATGGAAGATGAAGCCGGCATGGACGAGAAGCTCTTGATGGTGCCTGTCGACAAGCTGCACCCCTTCTACAAGGACGTTCAGAGCTACGACGAACTGCCGAAGATTTTCCTCGACCAGATCGCGCATTTCTTCCAGCACTATAAAGACCTCGAGAGCGGCAAATGGGTGAAAATCAAGGGCTGGGAAGGCCCTGAAAAAGCTGCCCAGCTGATCGAAGAAGGCATCAAGGCCGAAGCTGCAGCGGGCTGATAAACGCTCATACATCAAGATTTCGGAAAGCCCGGCTTACCTGCCGGGCTTTTTTTCTGCCCTGTGATGTCCGTCACACCCCAGTGGTGTGACTTATGATTTCATGCCACGCGTGCCGTAAGGAAAAAATGGGTACCTGGAAAACGGACGGAGCAGATAAAATGACACTCTATGAAGCAGTAGGTGGCGAACCGGCGGTCAATGCAGCTGTTGACCTGTTCTACGACAAGGTGATGGCGGACCCTCTTCTAGCGCCCTTCTTTGAGGGCGTGGAAATGGGTGCGCAGAACCGCAAGCAGAAGGCCTTCTTCACAACGATCTTCAAAGGCGAAACCAGAGGTGCCGACGCCTACATGCGCAAGGCCCATGCTGGCCTCGTTGAGGAACGCGGGCTTTCGGATGCGCATTTCGATGCTGTAGCAAAGCATCTTCTGGCAACCCTCGAGGACCTGAAGCTCCCGAACGGTCTGATTGGCCAGATCATGGGCGCCGCGGCGGGGTTGCGGGACGCGGTCCTGAACCGGTAGATTGGGAATACAACAGTGTAAAAAGAAAGGCCCGCTGGAATTAACCAGGTGGGCCTTAAGGTGGAGAGTGGGGCGCTGGGGAGCCCCTGGGGTAATGCGGTTTAATAGTGGAAGAAGTTCAGCTTGTTGCCGTCTGGGTCACGGAAATAGCCGGCGTAAAATCCCTGGTCGCCCCGTGGGCCCGGCGCACCTTCGTCTGATGCGCCCAGTTCAAGCGCTTTGGCGTGCATGCGGTCCACCATTTCCTGGCTGTCAGCCTGAAGCGCAACCATGACGCCGTTGCCGACGGTGGCGGCTTCCTTGTTGAAGGGCAGGGTGACGCTGAATTCTGTGCCTTTGCCAATGGACCAGACTTTGAAAACGTCAAAATCCATGGTGCGCTTGGCGCCCATTTCCCCCAGCAGGGCATCATAAAAGGCCGATGCTTTGCCTATGTCGTTGGTGCCGACGGTAATATATCCGATCATTGGTTTTCTCCTCTACTGATCGTGTCGTGATGTTATGGTTTGGTGAATTGTTCGCGGGCGCGCTTCACTTCAAGGCGGCTTTTGCACCCTTCGGCGTGATCATTTACCAGCCCCATGGCCTGCATGAAGGCATAGACGGTGGTGGGGCCGACAAATTTCCAGCCCCTTTTTTTGAGTTCCTTCGACAGCGCAATGGATTGCGCGGTGGTTGAGGCAAGCTCGTGTTTGATTTCCTGGGCGTCCGGTGCCTCATAGCGCCAGAAAAAGGCAGCCAGAGATCCTTCGGTCTCAACCATTTCCCGGGCGCGGGATGCATTGTTGATAACGGCTTCAATTTTGCCCCTATGACGCACGATGCCTGCGTCGCCAAGGAGGCGCTCCACGTCGGCCTCATCAAAACCAGCGACCTTGTGGAAGTCGAATCCTTCGAAGGCAGCGCGAAAATTCTCCCGCTTGTTCAGGATGGTCAGCCAGCTTAGGCCAGACTGGAACCCTTCGAGGCAAATTTTCTCAAACAGCCGGGTGTCGTCATCCACGGGGAAGCCCCACTCATGGTCGTGATAATGGATATAGTCTGGCGTGGCGGCACACCAGTTGCAGCGGGAATGGCCATCCGGGCCTTCAAATGTCTTGCGCATTGGCTTGCCCCTAGTGTCCGGTGGGCATCAGGAAGGCGAGGCGCTCATCTGTTCGTGCGGGGGTGACCTCATGAATTTCGGGGATGGCGATACCTTCCACCACGAAGGGGTCTTCATGGATGAATGATTCCAGTTCCGTGCGTGACACGCCGTGTGCCAGAATTGCACCGCCCAAGCCGGGTTCAAGGGTGCCAACGGTCAGGAAGGTGCCGGCATCGAACCCCTTGCCGATCCATTCCTTGTGAGTGGCCATAAATTCAGGCACGCGACTTTTGTCGCCCGCCAGTTTCAGAAATATAATAAACATCGTCTGTCCTCTCGATCCGCCCCGGTTGCTCGGGGCGGTCACTTGTTATGAAACAGTCACTCCGCAGCGATGCCTTTGAGCATCTGCGAGCCTTCAGGATACCAGCGCTGCATGCCGCGTTCAAAATAGGCCACCAGGTTGGGGTGGGCCGCGACCAACGGTATGGGCCATGTCTTGATCGGAGAGGCATAGAAGTTGGCGACAAAGCTGAACACAGTCGCATCCAGATAGGTTGGCTGGTTCGCAAGGAACCATTCCTGGTCGCCGAGCAAGGTGGCCAGGCAATCAATGTCCGATTTGATGAGTTGGCGCTGTTCGTCTGTAGAATGCCGAGCAAATCCTGAGAATGTATAGCCTTCACGCATTTCACGGCGCATGGGGGCGCCGATCCCGTCTGGATCGCCCTGAAGGAAAATCTCCTTTGCCTGTACCCAGCCTTCATCCTCCACCCAGCGGGACCAGGCCAAACCATGGACCGTGCGGTCATCCAGCATGCGGCAAACGGCATGGCCCACGGCCTTGGAATCGTCCGACAGGCCTCCATTCAGTGTGGCGCCATATTTTTCAATTAGGTAAAGGCGGATGAATTCGCTGTCCTCAATGATCTCATCGCCATCCTTGAGTACAGGCAGTTTGCCCTTTGAGAAACCTCTGGGGTCCTCGGGCATGACGGTTTCAAAGTCGAGTCCGGCAAGCTTCAACAGGATCTCGACCTTGTTACAGAAAGGGCTGGGGTTAAAAAAGCCGGGCGCTGTGGGGAATGCGTAAAGGGTTAGTGATGTCATCTTATTGCTCCTCGCTATCGTGACTTGGGTCGTTGAAGAGCTTATACGCCGCCCTAGTGACAGTTTTTGTCAGGAGTGTTTGGCGAGTTTTCATTCGTTGAAAATAACCGGGAATGGGGCCTGGTTAGAATTTGATGCCACGTATTAAAAATATTTATGGATTTTCATGCTCTTTCAGGCTTTTATGCCGATGTCGCTGCGGGACAGTGGTGACCTTGGGCTGAGGGCTTGCGCCGTTGGGCCGGATATACAACAAGCAGCAAAAGCTGCGACGATAGCGAGAGAAAAAATGTTCAAATCAACTGTACTCTTTGGTTCCGAAGAACCGAAGGGCTGGGCGCCATGGGCGCTCCTTGTCCCTGTCATTGCCATTCTTTTTACCGTTATTTCGCTGGTTGGCGGTACGGTGATCCTGCGTTCTACGGGGCTGATTCCCGCGCGCGGTGCGCCGGTTTTGCCTGCTGAGCTGGCGGCCTCTCTGATTGTGCCCTTCGGCCTTATGCTGGGGCTTCTGTTCCTGTGGCTTCGGTTTGTCGAAAAGCGTTCTCTGGCTTCCATTGGCCTGCAGGGCGAGGGCACAGGTAAGCGCTTCTCGTGGGGGTTTGCCATCGGTGCGATCATGATAGGTGTCACTGTCATGGGGATCTGGGGTACGGGCGGTTACAGGGTCGGTGGGTTTGCCCCCGCCTTTGCAACGCCGTCGTCGTTGGCCGCGATGCTGCTGCTGGCTGTGGGGTTTACCGTACAGGCAGGTGTTGAAGAGATGGTCATGCGGGGATGGCTTCTGTCTGCGATGTCGCGCAAAGTTGGTGTGATCGTAGCCTCTTGTACGAGTGCGCTTCTGTTCACGCTTCTGCATTTTGACCCAGACAACCCCAACCTGCTGGTTGATGCAGTAACTTCCATTCTGTTCAGCCTGTTCGCCTGCTACTGGGCTATCAAGTCGGGTAGTATTTGGGGGATCATTGGTTGGCATGCCGGCTGGAACTGGTTCCAGGGGGTTGGTTTCACCATTCCGGTAACCGGCCAGCAGGCTACTGTGCCTGCTTTGATCGCCGAGATGGCGGCTGTGGGGCCGATTTGGCTGACAGGCGGGGAAGTCGGGCCGGAGGCAAGCGTTGTGTGTGCCGGGGTGCTGGTCGTGGCAGGGGCTATGATGGTGGCCCGTTTAAAACGGGCTTAGAGGCCTGGTCCACAAGAAAGTATGATGGAAGCCCGGTTGGCAGTAATGCCTGCCGGGCTTTTGATTTACGACCAGTCGAAATTGTCGATTTCCGTCCGTTGCAGCACACGGCGGTAGGGCGCAGGCGCCCGACGGGTCACCGCATCCATTGCGCGGTCGAAGGTGGCAAACTTCTCACGCGTGCGCCGCACAAGGCGGGTCACCCACGGCGTGGTGGGAATCAGGAACAGTAAGCCGATCATGAAGAAGATCAGGCCAAAGGGAATGGGCGTCAGCATACCAAAGATGCCGAATATACAGAAAACACTACCGATCAATTGGCACAAAATGCGTACCACAGGTTTTCTCCGTTCGCTGTCGTTTGGGCGGACAGTTGCCGCGCCATAAGTTTTATCTATTTATAGGATCAATATAATGTGGCTTAACAATGGCTTCAAGGTGACCCATACAAGGAATTGTGTTCTTTGGTGCAAGGAAGCCTGCGGATCGGTGCCGCAAGAATTTGTTGCAAATGAAACTAATCGGCGGTATCTGGTGGCCACTGGTCGATCTGGCCCATCTGGTCTTTGATCCCGGTGTTCTGTTGTCCCATTCTTTTCAAGCGGGAGTCAGCGATGAAAAAAGTTTATGCGAGTTCCGAGGCGGCGCTTGATGGCTTGCTGTTTGACGGCATGACCATGATGGCCGGCGGCTTTGGGCTGTGCGGTATTCCGGAAAATCTGATTGCGGCGGTCCATAAGGCTGGTGTGAGGGATTTGACGGTCATTTCCAACAACTGCGGTGTGGACGGCTTCGGCCTTGGTATCTTGCTCGACGCCAAGCAGATCAAGAAGATGATCTCGTCCTACGTGGGCGAGAACAAGGAGTTCGAGCGCCAGTATCTGGACGGCGAGCTGGAGCTGGAGTTCAACCCGCAGGGCACACTGGCGGAACGCATCCGCGCGGGCGGCGCCGGTATCCCGGGCTTTTATACCAAGACAGGTGTGGGCACGCTGATCGCCGAAGGCAAGGAACATAAGGACTTTGACGGCCAGACCTATATCATGGAAACCGGCCTTGTGGCTGATGTCTCGATCGTCAAGGCCTGGAAGGCGGACACGGAAGGCAACCTGGTGTTCCGGAAGACCGCCCGCAACTTCAACCCAATGATGGCCACTGCAGGCAAAGTAACCGTGGTGGAAGTCGAGGAACTGGTCGAGCCGGGCGAGCTTGACCCGGATCACATCCACACACCGGGCATTTTCGTGCAGCGTATCGTCAAGGGCACGTTCGAGAAACGCATCGAACAACGCACAGTTCGTCAAAGGGAGGCTGGCTAATGGCTTGGGATCGTAACCAGATGGCGGCGCGTGCGGCGCGCGAGCTTGAAGACGGCTTTTATGTGAACCTCGGGATCGGGATCCCCACCCTGGTGGCCAACTATATCCCCGACGGCATGCATGTGACGCTGCAGAGCGAGAACGGCATGCTGGGCATGGGCCCGTTCCCCTATGAGGATGAAGTAGACGCTGATCTGATCAACGCCGGCAAGCAGACGATCACGGAGCTGCCGACCTCGAGCTATTTCTCCTCGGCTGACAGCTTCGGCATGATCAGGGGCGGGCACATCAACCTCTCCATCCTTGGTGCCATGGAAGTGG